>NZ_CP019770.1:2700000-3000000 GCF_004328665.1 Pseudoalteromonas sp. DL-6 | reverse complement strand
CCGGGAGACACACGGCGGGTGCTAACGTCCGTCGTGAAGAGGGAAACAACCCAGACCGCCAGCTAAGGTCCCAAAGTCATAGTTAAGTGGGAAACGATGTGGAAAGGCCCAGACAGCCAGGAGGTTGGCTTAGAAGCAGCCATCCTTTAAAGAAAGCGTAATAGCTCACTGGTCGAGTCGGTCTGCGCGGAAGATGTAACGGGGCTAAACTATGCACCGAAGCTGCGGATTCAGAATTTATTCTGAGTGGTAGGGGAGCGTTCTGTAAGCGGTTGAAGGTGTACCGGGAGGTATGCTGGACGTATCAGAAGTGCGAATGCTGACATGAGTAACGATAATGCGGGTGAAAAACCCGCACGCCGGAAGACCAAGGGTTCCTATCCCATGTTAATCAGGGTAGGGTAAGTCGACCCCTAAGGCGAGGCCGAAAGGCGTAGTCGATGGGAAACGGATTAATATTTCCGTACTTGGTATAATTGCGATGGGGGGACGGAGCAGGCTAAGCAAGCATGGCGATGGTAGTCCATGTGAAAGTGTGTAGGCTAGTGACTTAGGTAAATCCGGGTTACTGTTAGGCTGAGACACGAGACGAGTCACCAAGGTGATGAAGTTGCTGATGCCATACTTCCAGGAAAAGCCTCTAAGCTTCAGATTATACCGAATCGTACCCCAAACCGACACAGGTGGTCAGGTAGAGAATACTAAGGCGCTTGAGAGAACTCGGGTGAAGGAACTAGGCAAAATCGTACCGTAACTTCGGGAGAAGGTACGCTCCGATTGGTGATGAGACTTGCTCTCTAAGCTGATTGGAGCCGCAGTGACCAGGTGGCTGGGACTGTTTATTAAAAACACAGCACTGTGCAAAATCGCAAGATGACGTATACGGTGTGACACCTGCCCGGTGCCGGAAGGTTAATTGATGGGGTTATCTTCGGAGAAGCTCTTGATCGAAGCCCCGGTAAACGGCGGCCGTAACTATAACGGTCCTAAGGTAGCGAAATTCCTTGTCGGGTAAGTTCCGACCTGCACGAATGGTGTAACCATGGCCACGCTGTCTCCACCCGAGACTCAGTGAAATTGAAATCGCAGTGAAGATGCTGTGTACCCGCGGCTAGACGGAAAGACCCCGTGAACCTTTACTACAGCTTGGCACTGAACATTGAACCTACATGTGTAGGATAGGTGGGAGACTTAGAAGCAGAGACGCTAGTTTTTGTGGAGTCGTCCTTGAAATACCACCCTTGTAGTTTTGATGTTCTAACGTTGGCCCCTGAATCGGGGTTACGGACAGTGCCTGGTGGGTAGTTTGACTGGGGCGGTCTCCTCCCAAAGAGTAACGGAGGAGCACGAAGGTTGGCTAAGTACGGTCGGACATCGTACGGTTAGTGTAATGGTAGAAGCCAGCTTAACTGCGAGACAGACACGTCGAGCAGGTACGAAAGTAGGTCATAGTGATCCGGTGGTTCTGAATGGAAGGGCCATCGCTCAACGGATAAAAGGTACTCCGGGGATAACAGGCTGATACCGCCCAAGAGTTCATATCGACGGCGGTGTTTGGCACCTCGATGTCGGCTCATCACATCCTGGGGCTGAAGTCGGTCCCAAGGGTATGGCTGTTCGCCATTTAAAGTGGTACGCGAGCTGGGTTTAGAACGTCGTGAGACAGTTCGGTCCCTATCTGCCGTGGGCGTTTGAGAATTGAGAGGGGTTGCTCCTAGTACGAGAGGACCGGAGTGAACGAACCGCTGGTGTTCGGGTTGTCATGCCAATGGCATTGCCCGGTAGCTACGTTCGGAACTGATAAGCGCTGAAAGCATCTAAGCGCGAAGCAGGCCTCGAGATGAGTTCTCACTAGACTTTTAAAGTCTCTGAAGGGCCGTTGAAGACTACAACGTTGATAGGCAAGATGTGGAAGTGGTGTGAGCCATTAAGCTAACTTGTACTAATTACCCGTGAGGCTTAACCATACAACGCCAAACGCGTTTTATGTGATAGTGAAGCAAGCGAAGAAGTTAATATAACTAAAGTAGATACTTGAAGACTTTATTATCAGAAATTCCAAATTTTAGTTAGTGCGTAGTAATACGAACTGACACCAAATTTGCTTGGTGACAATAGCGTTTTGGACCCACCTGACCCCATGCCGAACTCAGTAGTGAAACGAAACAGCGCCGATGATAGTGTAGCATTTGCTATGTGAAAGTAGGACATTACCAGGCTCCAAATACAAGAAAGCCCGATTCGAAAGAGTCGGGCTTTTTTACGTCTGCAGGAAAGTGAAAAACAAAGGTAAAAGGTATTAGGTGAAAGGAAGAGAATTGACCAGAACCGAGCCCATGACATTCTACTGCGCTGTCGCTACGAAGTAGTATACCCACTCCAAATACAGAAAAGTGCAAAGCATCCGGCTTGAAGTAAAAAATAAGCTCTGCTTTACACTGACCCCCTATTATCTTCTATTGTATGGTGAACCTCGTTATACAAAATTAATCCCTCCAAAAATAAAAAGCCTCATAAATTACTTAACTATGTTTTACTTGAAAAAGAATTTATTAAGCCCAAAATGAAATTAGGTATTTTTATTAAATTGAGCTGTTTATGTCATTACTACTAACGTCATCTAAGTGTGAGCAATGGACCTATTTATCAAAACAGGTAAAAGAGTATGAAGAACAAGCAGTCTATGCTGAGGGCGCTGATCTATACACGCTGATGCAGCGCGCCGCGGAGGCTGTTTTTTACTGTTGGAAAACCTTTAATGCAAAGCAAACGTTAGTTATTACAGGTAATGGAAATAATGCTGGAGATGGTTATGAGGTAGCTCGGTTAATTAAACAAGCAGATAGGCATGTAGTTGTTTGTGCTATTAATCCGGATAAAGTCTTTACCGGAGACGCAGCAAAAGCGCAAAAAAAATGGATTAATGCGGGTGGTCAGATATGTGACTTTTCGCAGGAATTACTTGATGAGTGTGATGTCATAGTTGATGCATTGCTTGGGACAGGTTTAACTAATAACGTGCATGACAAATTTGCTGAAATGATTAAAGCAGTTAATCAAAGTGCAAAACCTATCCTTAGTATTGATGTACCGTCAGGTATTAATGCAGATACTGGCTGCCCCCACGGAGAAGCCATTATGGCAACTAAAACGGTTACACTAGTTGGGATAAAGCAAGGGCTCACAACAGCTACAGGGAAGCAGTATGCGGGGGAATTGCACTTCGATGATTTAGGCGTTGGCAAGCAGTTTATGAAATTAGCCACCCCTTCAGCTCAGATTATTAATATAGACAGCTTTAAACCTTTGCCTGAGCGCTCAGTGAGTAGCCATAAAGGTAGTCATGGAAAATTATTATGTATAGGAGGAAACCACGGCTCTGCAGGAGCTATTAGATTAAGTGCTGAAAGTGGATTAAGGTCTGGTGCTGGAATGGTAAAAGTGTATACCCATGAACATGCCGTTTTACCTGTGAGCATCGGGCGACCAGAGCTTATGGTAACTAGTGAACACTTGGATGATGCCCTAGCATGGTCAACGTGTGTAGTTATCGGTCCAGGTTTAGGCCAAGATGAATGGGCCCAAAAAACCTTTGATCAGGCAATCCGTTATTGCCAGCAAAACAATATCCCTACTGTTATTGATGCAGACGCCTTAAACTTATTAGCTAAGCAATCATCTTCTCATAAATTAAATAATACCGTGCTAACGCCTCATCCTGCAGAGGCTGCACGGTTATTAAACTTAACTACCTCTGAGGTTGAGTCTGATCGTTTTTATTATGCTCGACAATGTGCGATCAACTTCGCAGCGACCTCTATTTTAAAGGGCGCAGGTACGCTAATCGATAATACCGAGCATACTTGGATATGTGAAAATGGTAACCCTGGTTTGGCTGTAGGAGGAAGTGGTGATGTGCTTAGTGGTATAATAGGGGCGTTAATGGCTCAAGGATTAAATACCAGTGAGGCAGCATGTTATGGCGTTGTGTTACATGCAAAGGCGGGTGATAGAGCCTGTGAACAATCAGGGCAAAGAGGAATGTTAGCCAGTGACTTATTTGCGCATGTAAGAGCACTGATCAATCATAAATAGTAAAAGCAGCAGTGACTGGCTGTGCTAGCTAATGTCTTCGCTGCTTGTTTTGGCTACTATCTGTGAAGCTCACCAGCTCTTTCAGGCTGATAAATAACTTCTTTGATGGTTACTGTTACTAATCCACCGCCAGGCTTTGGCCATTCAATTTGATCTCCTTGTGAAAGGCCAAGTAATGCACTACCTATAGGAGCTAAGATTGATATTTTGTCGCCAATCGAATCAATATTTTTTGGGTAAACAAGCGTTAAAGTAAACTCTTCGCCTGTAGATTCAACAACAAAGTTCACAGTTGAATTCATGGTTACCACGGTTGAGGGAACTTCGTGCGGCTCAACTATGCTGGCTCGTGCAAGTTCTGCTTCAAGTTCTTTTTCACCCGCAAAGCTGTTTGCAGGCAACGACTCCATCAGTGCATACAACCTATCTGCATCCAGCGATGAAATGATAATTTCAGGTTTTGTATTCAACTTAATATCCTTAATCATGTTAAATAAAATTTACTCTGGTATAGCTTGCAGGAACTCAGTTGCATTGGAATACACTGAGTTAATTTTATTGTTGTTTAGTGAATTTATTTTATCTCTATTGCTAAAAACCCAGCCGAAGCTGGGTTTTTATTTGAGCTAAGTGTTTAGGGGATGATTACATCATGCCGCCCATTCCACCCATGCCGCCCATGCCACCCATATCAGGTGCACCAGCTGCTTCTTCTTTAGGAATTTCAGCAACCATAGCCTCTGTAGTGATCATTAGACCAGCAATCGATCCTGCAAATTGTAATGCAGATCGCGTTACTTTCGTTGGATCTAGGATACCCATTTCAATCATGTCGCTGTATTCGCCAGTGGCTGCATTGTAACCGTAGTTACCTTCTCCGCCTTTAACTGCGTTAATAACAACTGATGCTTCATCGCCTGCGTTTGTAACGATTTGACGAAGTGGTGCTTCCATCGCACGAAGTGCCACTTTAATACCGTGGTTTTGGTCTTCATTGTCGCCAAGTAGCTCAACTAGCTTGCTAGCAGCACGTACTAATGCAACACCACCACCTGGTACTACACCTTCTTCAACCGCTGCGCGAGTTGCATGTAATGCATCTTCAACACGGTCTTTTTTCTCTTTCATTTCAATTTCAGTAGCGGCACCTACTTTGATTACAGCCACACCGCCAGCTAACTTAGCCATACGCTCTTGTAGCTTTTCTTTATCGTAGTCTGAAGTCGCTTCTTCAATTTGTGCTTTGATTTGAGCAACACGACCGTTGATACCGTCTTCTTCACCAGCACCATCAATGATTGTTGTATCATCTTTAGTGATTACTACGCGCTTAGCTGTACCTAAGTCTTCAACTGTTGCTTTTTCAAGTTCAAGGCCGATTTCTTCAGAAATTACAGTACCGCCAGTTAATACCGCGATATCCTGTAGCATTGCTTTACGACGATCGCCAAAGCCAGGTGCTTTAACCGCTGATACTTTTACAATACCACGCATGTTATTCACTACTAGTGTCGCTAACGCTTCACCTTCAAGGTCTTCTGCGATGATTAGTAGAGGCTTGCTTGCTTTTGCAACCGCTTCTAATGTTGGTAATAATTCACGGATGTTAGATATTTTTTTATCTACAAGTAAGATAAATGGGTTATCTAGTTCAACTGCGCCTTTTTCAGCGTTGTTGATGAAGTATGGAGATAAGTAACCACGGTCAAACTGCATGCCTTCTACAACATCTAGTTCGTTTTCAAGTGATTGACCTTCTTCAACCGTGATAACACCAGTATTACGGCCTACTTTTTCCATTGCATCAGCAATGATTTCACCAATCTCTTTATCAGAGTTAGCTGAAATAGTACCTACTTGTGCAATTGCTTTAGTATCAGCACATGGAACAGAAAGCGCTTTAAGTTCTGCAACTGCAGCAATGATTGCTTTATCAATACCGCGCTTAAGATCCATTGGGTTCATACCCGCAGCAACTGCTTTAAGACCTTCGTTTACAATAGACTGAGCAAGCACAGTTGCGGTAGTAGTACCGTCACCAGCAGCATCATTTGCTTTAGACGCTACTTCTTTAACCATTTGTGCGCCCATATTTTCAAACTTATCTTCAAGTTCGATTTCTTTTGCTACAGATACACCATCTTTGGTGATCACTGGAGAGCCAAATGATTTGTCTAGTACAACGTTACGGCCTTTAGGGCCTAATGTTACTTTTACTGCGTTTGCTAAAATGTTTACGCCAGTTAGCATTTTTGCACGTGCGTCGCCTGCAAACAGTACTTCTTTTGCTGCCATGTTTAATTTCCTCTAAATTCTTAAAATGTGTGTTAAACGAAAAGTAGGTTTAGCCTACAATGCCTAAAATATTGTCTTCACGCATGATCAGGTACTCTTGACCTTCGATCTTTTCAGTTTTTTCAACATATGAGCCAAATAACACAGTGTCACCGGCTTTCACTTCTAACGCGCGAACGTCACCGTTTTCTAAAACGCGACCATTACCTACGGCAACAACTTCTCCGCGAGTTGATTTTTCAGCTGCAGAGCCAGTTAATACAATACCGCCAGCAGACTTGGTTTCTTCTTCTAGACGCTTGATGATTACGCGATCTTGTAAAGGACGAATGTTCATGTTTTTAGTTCTCCTAACAGTTTCTGAACAGTACAGAAAAAAGTGTATCTAATTTGCTTTCATTAATGGGGGTAGAGTGAAAAATTCCAAGAGAAAAAATGATAAATTTTTAATCTTTTCGCTCGTATTCACCATCTATGGTATTAGGACGGTTTTCATCTTGCTCATGATGCATAGATTGATGAGGTTGTGAAAACCCTGAAGTACTCGTTTGGTGCATACTAGCGCTCATTCTCACTGTTGCTTGGCTGGCAAGTCCTGCGGCTAATTTATTACGAATTGCAGGAGTAAGAAGCAGTAAGCCAAATACATCCGTCATAATACCGGGGGTTAATAAAAGTACCCCTGCAATAATCACGCAAATACCGGTAAACAACTCTTTAGCCGGCATTTGCCCTTGAGCCATTTGCACTTGTACGTTTTGTAATGCGCCCATCCCTTGCTGTTTCACCATTTTCGCACCCACAATAGCGGTTAGTACCACCAAAGCAATTGTTGCGAAGCCACCTATTACGTCACTAACCTGAATTAGCAGGGCAATTTCAATAATAGGAATGATGATAAACAGCAAAAATAAAATTCTAAACATAAGACTCTCTAAAATGACACTCATTAAGGTGCTAATGAAATATAAGTGAGGGTTGTCGGGTCTATTTTCAAGCTAATAAGAGTAAGTAATAAACTTTAATGTTAGTAAAGTTATAGCTAGTGGGTTTAAGTCACTTTACTGTAAAGACCTCAAATGTTGACAGAGTTCGTGTCTACACATTATACCCGCTATCAGCTACTATGGGGCTAGACCCCCGTAAACAAGTAAAGGTTCACTATGACAACGCAATTTAAACTTATTTTTACCACTTGCAGAGATAACCATGAAGCCCGTTTATTGGCTATGGCGCTAATTGAAAAGAAACTGGCTGCTTGTGTAAATATTTTACCTGCCATGACTTCAATTTACATATGGGAAGGTGAAGTAGCCGAGGCAACTGAAGTGAAGCTGCTAATTAAAACCAAGGCCGATAAAATGAACGATGTATTTTTAACTTTGAAAGATCTTCACAGCTATGAAGTACCAGAAATACAAGTCGTTGATGTAGCAACCGGTAACTTGGCTTACTTTAATTGGATGGATGAGGTGCTTCATTAATGCGCTTTATTTTATTTTTTTTATTAAGCGTATTAATGGCGCCTGTTTGGGCAACACAAAATACCCTTGATGATTTTCTTAAACCAACTCAGCACACATTTTTACCGGTTAACGAAGCGTTTGTATTTGATTTTGATCAGCAAGGTAGTACGTTATTTGTTGGTTGGGATATCGCTGATGACTATTACTTATATAAAGATAAAATAGAAATTATTGCTAAAGGTGCCAGCATTGACGTGCCTGAGTTGGGCTCTGGTGAAGTTATTGAAGATGAGTTTTTTGGTAAAACTGAAGTGTTTTTTAATTCTCTCAGTATTATCAGCAAGCTTAGTAATGTAAGTGAAGATGGCGTTGTTAAGGTGCGTTATCAAGGCTGTGCAAAAGCAGGGCTGTGTTATCCACCTGAAATTATAAGCATTCCATTGAGTGTACTGGCAGGTGAGAATAATACTAATGACAATACCGCAACAAGTAGTGCATTCTCGGCACTTAGCCAACCTGTAGAAAAACCTGTTACTGCAGCAACACCTGAGAAAGAGCTCACCTTTACAGAGCAACTAGCTAGTCAGAGCTTAATGGTTAACCTAGCTATATTTTTTGCTGTGGGTGTAGGTTTGGCATTTACACCGTGTGTATTTCCGATGTTCCCTATTTTATCTAGCTTAATTGCGGGTCAAAAGAACCTGTCTACCAAAAAAGCATTTGCACTGTCATTTGTTTATATTCAGGGTATGGCGGTCACCTATGCTGCATTAGGCTTAGTGGTTGCTGCATTAGGCGGCCAAGTGCAAGGTTACTTACAGCACCCATATGTATTGATAAGTTTTAGTTTACTGTTTGTATTGTTGGCTATGTCGATGTTCGGTTGGTACGAAATAAAATTACCTAGCAGTATGATGAACAAACTAACCCAAGTGAGCAATAACCAAAAAGGCGGTAATTACATTGGGGTATTCCTGATGGGGGTTTTATCAGGGCTCATTGCATCACCCTGTACCACTGCGCCTTTATCAGCCGCATTATTATTTGTGGCGCAAAGCGGCGATTATTTAGTCGGTGGACTAACGCTTTACGTACTTAGCCTAGGAATGGGCTTACCACTGTTACTCCTTGGTACGTCGGGAGGTAAGCTATTACCTAAAGCTGGCGGGTGGATGGAACAAGTTAAAACTTTGTTTGGTTTTATTATGTTAGTTGTGCCACTTATTTTGCTAGAGCGAATTATCGATATCGAGATAATTTTATTATTAGCAGGTTTATTAGCTATCGCTACAGCGCTTTATTTTCATCATTGGCAAAGCGCCCAATCGCAAGGTAAGTTAAAAACTTTACTGTGGTTTATGGCTGTTTTATT
Source organism: Pseudoalteromonas sp. DL-6 (assembly GCF_004328665.1). Lineage (NCBI taxonomy): Bacteria > Pseudomonadati > Pseudomonadota > Gammaproteobacteria > Alteromonadales > Pseudoalteromonadaceae > Pseudoalteromonas > Pseudoalteromonas sp. DL-6. Next base: position 2,990,772 of record NZ_CP019770.1, on the reverse strand, counting down.
AGTGCTCACAGGAATTAACTTAACCAAAAACTATTTTTGGCCAACACCAACAGTGAGTTTGCAAACAACCTCGCAAAGCAATGAGTTTAAACATGTTGCTAACTTGGCCGAGCTTAAACAAGCCGTATCACAAGCAAATAGCGAAGGCCGCATGGTTATGGTGGACTTATACGCTGACTGGTGTGTAGCGTGCAAAGAGTTTGAGCATTACACATTTCCTGACCCGCAAGTGCAAAGTGAGTTTAGCCATTACCAATTGATTCAAATTGACCTAACCCAAAGCGATAATGAAACAATTGAGCTTATGGAAGCATACTCAGTGTTTGGTTTGCCGAGTATTTTATTCTTCAATACCCAAGGTGAAGAGTTAAGTGCACAACGTGTAACTGGCTTTTTAAATGCGGATGATTTTGCTAAGCACCTAGCTGCAGTGCGTGCCAGCGCTGAATAATCATTCTATATGGCACAACATTATATTAATGTTGTGCCATATCACTTCCCTCAAAGCATGTCCCCAGAATAGAGATTAGACCAGTATTTTGCTGCTATTTACTTCGAAATCACTATAATAGTTGGTTAACGTGAGAAATTGTTGCTATCTTACTTTTTTCTGCTTACTTTTTAGAGAAAAACTAGTTAGTAACCGCTTAACTCATTACTTATAGGATATATCGCGTATTATGGCTGCAAAATTAAAGATTTTAGTTATAAATGGCCCAAATTTAAACATGCTAGGAAAGCGTGAACCTGATAAGTACGGTTCGCATTCTTTAGAGCATATTATGAGCGAGTTAAACAGCGCTGCTAATAGTTTAGGTGTGGCATTAACGCATTTCCAAAGTAATAGTGAGCAAGCGCTCATTGAACGCATTCATGATGCTTGGCAAGCGGTTGATTACATAATAATTAACCCAGCAGCATTTACGCACACAAGCGTCGCATTACGTGATGCATTGCTAAGTGTTGATATTCCGTTCTTTGAAGTGCACTTAAGTAATGTGCATGCACGTGAAACGTTTCGCCATCATTCTTATTTTTCTGATGTGGCGCAAGGCGTTATTTGTGGATTAGGTGCAATGGGTTATCACGCTGCTTTAAATGCAGCAGTCAGCCGATTGCAAAACTCAAACTAAATTTAAACTAACAAACTAATAGGCGGGCCGTTTATGGATATTCGCAAGATCAAAAAACTAATTGAATTAGTAGAAGAATCAGGTATTGCAGAACTAGAAATCACTGAAGGTGAAGAATCAGTACGTATTAACCGTAACAATATGAGTGCCGGTCCTGCGTACGCGCAATTTGCACCACAGCAATACGCTCCAGCACCGGCTCCAGCGGCAGCTGCACCATCTGCACCTGCGGCCGTGGAATCTGAAGCACCTGCAGGGCCTACAGGTCATCAAGTTAAGTCTCCTATGGTAGGTTCTTTTTATGCAGCAGCTTCTCCAGAAGCACCAGCATATGTTGAAGTGGGTTCTCAGGTTAAAGTTGGCGACACATTATGTATCGTTGAAGCAATGAAGATGATGAACCAAATTGAGTCAGATAAAGCCGGTACAGTAAAAGCTATTTTAGTAGAAAACGGCGAGCCAGTAGAATTTGATCAACCTTTATTCATCATTGAATAATAGCGCAACGTAAAAGGCCAACTCTCATGTTAGATAAAGTAGTCATTGCAAACCGAGGTGAAATTGCACTTCGTATATTGCGCGCCTGCAAAGAGCTTGGGATCAAAACGGTTGCTGTGCATTCAACGGCGGATCGCGATCTTAAGCATGTATTGCTAGCAGATGAAACCATCTGTATTGGTAAACCTGCAGCAACTGAAAGTTACTTAGACATTCCACGCATTATTGCCGCAGCAGAAATTACTGATGCGGTCGCTATCCACCCAGGTTATGGTTTTCTTGCAGAAAATGCAGACTTTGCCGACCAAGTTGAGCAAAGCGGTTTTGTATTTATCGGTCCCCGTGGCGACACTATTCGTCTAATGGGCGATAAAGTATCGGCAATCGAAGCTATGCGTAAAGCGGGTGTTCCGTGTGTACCAGGTTCTGATGGTCCGGTATCGGATGATAAAGAGCGCAACATGCAAATTGCTAAGCGTATTGGTTACCCGGTAATTATTAAAGCAGCTGGCGGTGGCGGTGGCCGTGGTATGCGTGTTGTTCGCAACGAAGCTGAGTTAATCAATTCAATTGCGCTTACGCAGCAAGAAGCGAAACAGTTCTTTGGCAACAGCATGGTTTACATGGAGAAATTCCTTGAAAACCCACGCCACATTGAAGTACAAGTATTGGCCGACGGTCAAGGCAATGCGGTTCACTTAGGTGAGCGTGATTGTTCAATGCAACGTCGTCACCAAAAAGTAGTGGAAGAGGCGCCAGCGCCAGGTATTACTGCAGAAGTACGTAAGTTCATTGGTGAGCGTTGTACACGCGCATGTATCGAAATTGGTTATCGTGGTGCGGGTACGTTTGAGTTCTTATACGAGAACGGTGAATTTTACTTCATTGAAATGAACACCCGTATTCAGGTTGAGCACCCAGTAACTGAAATGGTCACCGGTGTTGATTTAATCAAAGAGCAATTAAAAATTGCCGCTGGTCAGCCTTTATCATTCACTCAAGAAGATGTGGTTATTCGTGGCCATGCTATTGAGTGTCGTATTAATGCTGAAGATCCAGAAACCTTTATTCCATCACCTGGTAAAATTACCCGTTTTCATCCAGCTGGTGGCTTAGGTATTCGTTGGGACAGCCATATTTACGCTGACTACACAGTTCCTCCACATTACGATTCAATGATTGGCAAGCTAATTACTTACGGTGAAAACCGTGATGTAGCTATTGCCCGTGCACGTAATGCACTTAATGAACTCGTTATCGATGGTATTAAAACCAACACCCCACTGCATAAGCGTATTCTTGCAGATGAAAACTTCAAAAATGGTGGTACAAATATCCACTATCTTGAGAAGAAATTAGGGCTGTAAAGTCTATGCTAATTAAAAACCGGCTTAAGCCGGTTTTTTTATCTTTAAAAAAGAGGCAGTATCACCTTAAATAAATAATCTGGTATGATTAACAAATATGCGCTTTTCGTAAATTTTGAGGTAATCATGTCGTGTAGTTTTAATTTTCATTTAGTCGATGAAAATGCCACTGTTGCTATGGGTAATAAATTAGCTGCCATAATAGAACAGGGCGCAGTTATTTATTTGCATGGTGATTTGGGGGCAGGTAAAACGACATTTACTCGCGGTATAGTGCAAGGTTTTGGTCATACAGGTAAGGTTAAAAGTCCCACTTATACACTTGTTGAGCCCTACGAACTTGCGCGTGGCAATGTTTATCATTTTGATTTATATCGATTAGGTGACCCTGAAGAGCTTGAATTTATGGGGATTCGTGATTATTTTTCAGCAACGGCAATTTGTATTGTTGAGTGGCCGGAAAAAGGTGGAGAATTTATCCCTGTTCCCGATCTAAATGCTACGCTAAGTTATGTAGGTGACGAGCGTAAAATTGTTATTAACAGCGCGAGTGAGCGTGGTGTAGCAATTGTCGAAAAACTAAATAATAGATAATAAAATAGTTAAGGCAGTGATTATCAAAATGAGTCGTGGTTTAGTTAAACTTTTTATTTACCTCATGGTTTTTACAGTGAGCTTGCCATTGTGGGCGCAAAACACTATTAATAGTGTGCGTGTTTGGCCATCACCTGATAGCACTCGGGTGGTGTTTGACCTCGACGATAAACCCGACTTTAGTTACTTTATGTTAAAAAACCCAAGCCGTTTAGTCGTTGATTTAGAAAATACGGATGAGTTGAAAACATTGCCAGGTGTGCCATCAAAGCACCAAATAGTTAGTAAGTTACGCTACTCAAAACCTAAAAATAAACACAGCGTGCGTTTAGTGTTTGAGTTAAGCGGACCGGTCAAGCCTGTGGTATTTGCGTTGGCACCTACGGGGCCTTATAAAAACAGGTTAGTGGTCGACTTATACGACAAGAGTCAATCTCAAGGGGCGGTCAGTCCGGCACAAACGGCAGCTAAAAAACGCCAGTTAAGCCAAGAACGCGACATTGTTATTGCCATTGATGCAGGCCATGGTGGTGAAGATCCAGGCTCCATTGGCCCTTCAGGTACTTACGAAAAAGACATCACTTTACAAATTGCCAAGCGTTTAGAGCGCATGATTGATGCTGAGCGCGGTATGATTTCGCGTATGGTTCGTAGTGGCGATTACTTTGTAAAACTTAATACACGTACTAATCGTGCTCGCCAGAAAAAAGCCGATTTTTTTGTTTCTATTCATGCTGATGCGTTTACCAGTCCAGGACCCAATGGGGCTTCGGTATGGGTGTTGTCGTTGCGACGCGCCAACTCAGAAATAGGTAAATGGATTGAGGATAAAGAAAAGCACTCTGAGTTACTTGGCGGGGCCGCTGATGTTATTAAAGATGCTGCTAATGAAAAGTACTTAGCGCAAGCCTTGCTTGATATGTCGATGGATCATTCAATGAAAACAGGGCTTAATGTTGCAGATGAAGTAATAAAAGAATTAAGAAAAGTAGCAAAAATGCATAAAAAGGCACCGCAACATGCCAGCCTTGCAGTATTAAAGTCGCCAGATATTCCGTCTATTTTAGTTGAAACTGGGTTTATCTCTAATCCACGTGAAGAGCGACTGCTTAAAAGTGCCAACCATCAAGAACGTTTGGCTAAAGCCATGTTTACCTCAATTAAAAATTACTATTTGCGCAACCCACCCGACGACTCTCTGTTTGCGTCATTAAAGTCTCAATACCCAACAAAGCACAAGGTACGTCCGGGGGAGTCATTGAGTATGTTGGCAGGGCGATATGGTGTCAGTATTAATCAAATTAAACAGGTTAATAAGCTCAGTTCAAATACGCTATTTATTGGTCAAGAACTTGATATTCCTCAGAGTTAATTTTAAAAGCGCACAACATTTAGGGTTTTTATGAGTATTGAAATATTACCTGCGCGCTTGGCAAACCAGATTGCGGCGGGTGAAGTTGTTGAGCGTCCTGCATCGGTGGTTAAAGAGTTAGTAGAAAATAGCCTAGATGCAGGTGCGACACGTATTCAAATAGATATTGAGCGCGGTGGTCACAAGCTGATTCGAATTCGTGATAATGGCTCAGGGATTGCAAAAGAGGAGCTCACATTAGCACTTTCTCGCCATGCTACCAGTAAACTTAAGTCGCTAGACGACTTAGAAAATATTTGTTCTCTAGGCTTTAGAGGCGAAGCTCTCGCGTCCATTAGCTCGGTATCTCGCTTAACCTTAAGCTCTAAGCCCGAACAGCAAGAAGCTGCTTGGCAAGCCTTTGCACAAGGTCGAGATATGGCCGTGGAGGTAAAGCCTGTGGCACATCCCAGCGGTACTACAATTGAAGTAAAAGACTTATTTTTTAATACCCCAGCACGGCGTAAGTTTTTACGTACCGAAAAAACCGAGTTTAGCCATATTGATGAGCTTATAAAGCGGATTGCGCTGAGTCGCTTTGATGTATCAATTACGTTAACTCATAACGAAAAAGTAGTGCGGCAATATCGCGCTAAAACCGATCCTGCTCAAGCGATTATACGAGTTGCCCAAGTCGCAGGTAAAGCGTTTGCTGAACAGGGCCTGCATATTCAATCAGGTGAAGTAGGGCTGCAACTACATGGCTGGGTGCTGCCAGTTGGCTCGGCCAATACCACACAGTACACCTATGTAAATAATCGTATGATGCGCGATAAACTTATTCTGCATGCTATACGCCAAGCATTTGAAGAGGTCAGTGGTGAGCAAGAGTTACCTGGGTTTGTGATTTATATTGATATAGATCCACGTCAAGTAGATGTGAACGTACATCCTGCTAAACATGAGGTGCGTTTTCATCAAGGGCGCTTAGTACACGACTTTATTTTGCAAGCGATTAAACAAGTTGTTGTGCCCCTGCAAGCTGAATTTTCAAGCTCCAGTGAAGCTAATGATAATAGCCCACCGGTAGCAGCGTTTAATTCACTCAATACTGCCAGTAGCGAACCGTTTGATTACCCTAAGTCATCATTACAGCCTAGCCGGTCACCTTCAACGCATGCTGGCTCTTATCGTGGTGCAAATCAAGGAGCAGGTAATCAACAACGCACCGAAAGCAGCAATTACCATGACGTAAATGCGTTTTATCAAGGGGTGAGTGAGCAACAAGCACATCACTTTGATAATCCAGTGCCATTTGTGCAATCAGATGAGACGCAAGTATCAGATACAGCGCTTCGTACTGTCGATATAATAACCATTGAACAGGGCACATGTGTGTTTAATGATGCAAACCAACTTTATTGTTCACACTTTAAATATGCGCTAGCAGATGATTGGCTTGCACAAATAAAAGAGCAAGGCAGCCTTGAAGGCAAAGCATTGTTATTACCCGTGCGGGTTAACGTATCAAAACAAGATATCGAACTGCTGGCTACGCAACAATCATGGTTTACTTTGCTTGGCTTTGAACTTTTAATTGAAAAACAATTTGTTATGGTTAAGAAGTTGCCTGTTTGCTTGTACTTACTTGACGTGAATGCCGCAGTCGATGCCTTACTTGATGGGTGTAAAGCTCAGTTAGAAAGTATTGAACAGTGGCTAGCGTGGCAGGTAAATGTAATACCTATACGGTTCTATGCCAGTAAAGCCTTTGCAGTACAGCAAACTCGCTTACAAAATAATGCGCAAACAATTGAACGTTTACGTGAAAAAGCAGTTAAAATAGATCTAAAGTCTTATCTAGCGCAATTTAATTAGGGTATTCGTGTTGAGTAATTTACCGGTCATATTTTTAATGGGCCCCACCGCTGCTGGTAAAACAGCATTGGCAATTTCACTGTGTGAGCATTTAAATACTGAAATTATCAGCGTTGATTCGGCACTGGTTTATAAAGGTATGGATATTGGTACCGCTAAACCGGATGCCGATGAACTAGCACGTGCTCCACATCACTTAATTGACTTACTTGATCCAAGCGAAACTTATTCAGTGGCTGATTTTAGACGCGATGCAATAGAAAAAATTGATAAATTTCATCAACAAGGTAAAGTGCCTGTACTGGTTGGAGGTACAATGATGTACTTTAAAGCCTTAATTGATGGACTATCTCCTTTACCTGAGGCTGATGAGCAGATAAGGGCAGAACTTGAAATGCAGGCGAAACAGCATGGCTGGCCACATTTGTATCAAGAGCTATTAAGAATAGATCCTCAAGCAGCGCAAAAGATGAGTGAAAATGATTCACAACGAATTAATCGCGCTTTAGAGGTTTACCGTATAACAGGTAAAACAATGACTGAATTGCAAAAGCAAAAACAGCCACCTTTACCTTACACTTTTCATCAATTTGCTATTGCTCCAGATGATCGTAAAGAGTTACACCAGCGAATTGCAGAAAGGTTTAAAATAATGATTGAACAGGGGTTTGAAAAAGAAGTTTCGACCCTATATCTACGTGAGGATTTACATCCCAATATGCCTTCTATTCGTTGTGTAGGTTATAGACAGATGTGGGATTACCTTGCGGGTGAAATAGATCACGATGAAATGGTTTTTCGCGGTATTGCTGCCACACGTCAATTGGCTAAGCGTCAATTAACGTGGTTAAGAAGTTGGCCTGACGTTACATGGTTGACAACCGGTGATGAAGAAAACTTGCATCGTGTAGTAAGTTCGCTAAGCTAGTAGTAGTTGGACAAAATTTAGCTTTGTTAAATTAGTTCAGCCACTTAATTATAATAACACCTAGAACGAAGGAATAATAACATGGCAAAAGGCCAATCGTTACAAGACCCATTTTTAAATGCATTACGCCGCGAGCGCATTCCAGTATCAATTTTTTTGGTAAATGGCATAAAATTACAAGGTAAAATTCAGTCATTTGACCAATTTGTAATTTTACTGGAAAACACTGTTAATCAAATGGTGTATAAACATGCAATTTCAACAGTTGTACCTGCACGCGCAGTCAACTTCCAAGGTGTACAGGGAAATGAAGACACTGAAGAAACTGAACTTGGAAACTTTTAAATTAGGAGCGTAATGCTTGTTTGACCGCTATGAATCTGGCGAACAGGCAATTTTAGTCCATATCGACTTACCTAAAGATGGGGATCGTGAAGATCTTCATGAATTAGAAATGTTGGTATCTTCTGCTGGTGTTAGTAGTTTGGCGGTTGTGCAAGGCAGCCGTCAAGCACCACATCCTAAGTTATTTGTCGGTACCGGCAAAGCGGAAGAAATAGCTGAAATTGTCAAAATCCACAATGCCGATGTTGTCATTTTTAACCATCAGTTGAGCCCGTCTCAAGAACGCAATTTAGAGCGTGTTTGTCAATGCCGGGTGCTTGACAGAACAACACTTATTCTTGATATTTTTGCTCAGCGTGCCCGTACTCATGAAGGTAAACTTCAAGTTGAGTTGGCGCAGCTTCGCCATATGTCTACACGCTTAATCCGTGGGTGGACTCACCTTGAGCGCCAAAAAGGGGGGATAGGCTTACGTGGTCCGGGTGAAACGCAGCTAGAAACCGATCGACGTTTATTGCGCGCACGTATTAAAAATATTCGTGCACGACTTGCCAAAGTGGCTGTACAGCGTGAACAAGGTCGACGTGCTCGTACACGTAATGAAATTCCAACAGTGTCGCTGGTGGGCTATACCAATGCCGGAAAATCAACACTGTTTAACTACATTACCGATTCAGATGTGTATGCAGCCGATCAACTATTCGCCACTCTAGATCCAACGCTACGTAAACTCGATATAGGTGATGTTGGCTCCGTTATTTTAGCGGATACTGTAGGGTTTATTCGTCACTTACCGCATGATTTAGTGGCTGCATTTAAAGCAACCCTAACCGAGACGCGTGAAGCCGATTTGCAACTGCATGTGATAGATGTAGCTGACCCTCGCCGAAAAGAAAATATTGAACAGGTACAAGAAGTCCTTAAAGAGATTGAAGCCGACGAGGTACCGCAGTTATTAGTTTATAACAAAATTGATGCGCTTGATGAGGTAACGCCACGTATTGATCGTGATGACGAGGGCCAACCTATAAGAGTATGGCTATCGGCAAAAACTGGCGAAGGCTGTGAATTACTTAGTGAAGCTATCAGCGACTTACTCGCTAAACAAATGCTTAACGAAACAATTTTACTCGCACCGCAGTATGGGCGTTTAAGAGCATCGCTATTTAATTTAAGTGCAGTACACAATGAACGGTTTGATGAGCAAGGTAATTGGTTGCTTGATGTACGATTACCTATGATTGAATGGAACCGTTTAATTAAAGATTTTGGCCCTGAAATTGAAAGTTTTATTAGCTGCGATTAAAAACTGCAAGATTAATGTCGGTTTTAGTATAAGAAACGCAGAAGATTTGTTAGATTTAACACAATTTCCGAATTTATTTAGATAACAATGGAGTATAGCTATGGCCTGGAATGAACCGGGTAATAATGGCAATGACAAAGATCCGTGGAATAACAAAGGCGGACGTGATCAAGGCCCACCTGATTTAGACGAGGTGTTCCGTAAATTCAGTAACAAGTTTAACGGCTTATTTGGCGGTAAAAAATCCGGCAATGGTAGCGGTGGTGGACTTGGCGGAGCCGGTATTTCATTTGTACTTATTATCGCTGCAATTGTATGGGCGCTAAGCGGTATTTATACGGTGAAAGAAGCTGAGCGCGGTGTCGTTCTTCAATTTGGTAAGTTTGACCGAATTGCAGATCCAGGCTTGCGTTGGAAAATGACCTTTATTGAAACGGTTATTCCAGTTGATATCGAAGCTGTTCGCTCGTTATCAGCATCAGGTTTTATGCTAACCGAAGATGAAAACGTAGTAAGCGTTGAATTTGAAGTACAGTATCGAGTAATCGACCCTTACTTGTACAAATTTAGTGTTACTAACGCTGACAGCAGCCTTGAAGAAGCATTAGATAGTGCGTTGCGTTACGTTGTTGGTCATTCAAAAATGGACCAAGTACTGACGAACGGCCGTGAAGTTGTGCGTCAAAATACCTGGGATGAGCTAAATCAAATCATCGAACCTTATAATTTAGGTTTAATCGTAACCGACGTTAACTTCAAGGACTCACGTCCACCAATGGAAGTTAAAGATGCGTTTGATGATGCAATTGCAGCCCAAGAGGATGAGCAACGCTTTATTCGTGAAGCAGAAGCGTATGCCCGTGAAATTGAGCCGCGTGCGCGTGGTCAAGTAACTCGTATGACGCAAGAAGCTGAAGGTTACCAAGAACGTATTACTTTAGAAGCGCAAGGTGAAGTGGCTCGTTTTGAGAAATTACTTCCAGAATACCAAGCAGCTAAAGAAGTAACACGTGAGCGTTTATACATAGATACGATGCAAGAAGTGCTGGCTAATAGCTCTAAAGTATTGGTTGATGTTAAAGGCGGTAATAACATGATGTACTTACCACTTGATAAAATCATGGAGAAACAGGGTTCATCAACACGCGTTGCTTTACCTAGCTCAAGCGATATTAACGATTTACGTAACAAGGTAAATACGTCACGCAACAGCACTGTTAATAGTGGTAACGATCGCTTTAACAATGATCGTTTTAACGACGGGAGATAAGAGCAATGAAAAACTTTAGTTTAGTAATCCTATTAGCCGCCATTGTGATGTCTTTCTCGTCGGTGTTCGTGGTCTCTGAAGGTCAAAAAGCGATTGTACTTTTATTTAGTAAAGTGCAAAAAGACAGCGATGAACAAGCGGTAGTTTATGGTCCGGGTTTACACTTAAAAGTCCCATTTTTTAGCCAAGTACGTCGCATTGATGCACGTATTCAAACGCTAGATGGTACACCAGATCGCTTTGTAACTAGCGAGAAAAAAGACTTAATCGTTGATTCGTTTGTAAAGTGGCGCGTAAACGACTTTAGCTCTTTTTACCTGCGTGCACGTGGTGATAAGCAATACGCTGAAACGCTACTTAAGCAAAAGGTAAACAATGGACTACGTACTAATTTTGGTACGCGTACTATTCGTGAAATTGTATCTGGTGAGCGTAGCGAGCTGATGGAAGAAGCGTTAGTACAAGCGTCTGAAAGTGCTAGTGAGCTGGGTATTGAAGTACTTGATGTGCGTGTTAAGCAAATTAACTTACCACAAGAGGTGAGTAGCTCTATTTACCAACGTATGCGCGCTGAGCGTACTGCAGTTGCTAAAGAGCATCGCTCTGAAGGTCAGGAAAAAGCCGAAACAATTCGTGCAGGTGTTGACCGTCGTGTAACAGTAATGCTTGCCGATGCAGAACGTAATGCTCGTTCTGTTCGTGGTCAAGGTGATGCTGACGCTGCTGCGATTTACGCTAGTGCTTACAATAAAGACCCTGAGTTCTTTAGCTTTGTTCGCTCTTTAGAAGCTTATAAGCAAACTTTCAAAGGCAAGCAAGACGTGATGGTGTTATCACCGGATAGCGACTTCTTCCAATACATGAAAGGCGCGAAGGCTCAGTAATCATAGCTTTAGTTAAATTTGAAAAAGCCCTGCAATTGCAGGGCTTTTTGTTATCTCAATTTTAAGGCTATAAATGATTGTTATTTATGTGATTATTAGCTAAACACTGATGTTTACTAGCCGCACGAGGAAAAAATAAGCTAAACGGGGTGAACATTGCTTTAGTTTTCTGGTAAAATCTCGTCCTAATTTTCTCTAAGTGAATTTGCAATGGGTAAAAACGTTGTTGTACTAGGCACCCAATGGGGTGACGAAGGTAAGGGTAAGGTAGTTGACCTCCTTACAGATAAAGCATCTTTAGTAGTTCGTTATCAAGGTGGTCATAACGCTGGCCATACTTTAGTGATCGACGGTGAAAAGACAGTTCTACACCTTATTCCATCGGGTGTATTACGTGACAATGTTAAATGTGTGATTGGTAATGGTGTTGTTTTATCACCAGAAGCGCTAATGAAAGAAATTGGCATGCTTGAAGAGCGTGGCGTACCTGTACGTGATCGTCTTTTAATCAGTGAAGCATGTCCGCTAATATTGCCTTTCCATGTTGCATTAGATGTAGCTCGCGAAACTGCGCGTGGCGATAAACCAATCGGTACAACTGGTCGTGGTATCGGTCCAGCGTATGAAGATAAAGTAGCACGTCGTGGTTTACGTGTTGGCGATTTATTCAATCCTGAATTATTTGCTACTAAGTTAAAAGAAGTATTGGAATACCACAACTTCACATTAGTGAACTACTACAAAGTAGATGCTGTGGATTTTCAAAAAACGTTTGATGATGCAATGGCTGTTGCAGACATTTTAAAAGCAATGGTAGTTGATGTAACTGAGCTTTTAGATCAAACGCGTAACGCCGGTGACAACATCTTATTTGAAGGTGCACAAGGTACACTACTTGATATTGATCACGGTACTTACCCTTATGTAACATCTTCAAACACCACAGCTGGTGGCGTTGCTACAGGTGCGGGTTTTGGCCCATTACACCTCGATTATGTACTAGGTATCATTAAAGCGTACACAACACGTGTAGGTTCAGGTCCTTTCCCTACAGAGCTTTACGACGGTCTTGATAAGCAAGACCCAGTAGGTAAGCATTTAGGTGACAAAGGTCATGAGTTTGGTGCTACTACAGGTCGTTTACGTCGTACTGGTTGGTTAGATGCAGTGGCTATGCGCCGTGCAGTCCAAATAAACAGCATTTCAGGATTTTGTTTAACTAAACTTGACGTTTTAGATGGTTTAGAAACACTTAAAATCTGTACTGGTTATAAGCTTGAAGATGGCACTGTGACAAACGTGACACCATTAGCAGCTGAAGGTTACGATAAAGTAACGCCTGTATACGAAGAAATGCCTGGTTGGTCTGAAAATACCGTGGGTGTAACATCGCTTGAAGGTTTACCTAAAGCGGCAATTGATTACATTAAACGTATTGAAGAAATCACTGGCGTACCTGTTGATATTATCTCTACAGGTCCAGATCGTGTTGAAACGATGATACTTCGTAGCCCATTTGCATAATTGGGTTTATGTTGAAAAAAGCTGCCATGTGCAGCTTTTTTTATGTCTGCAGAAAAGTGACGCTATTAATAGTGGAACGATCTTTGTATATTATTTGGTAAGTTTATTTTTAAAGTGGTTAATATGCGTTTATCTTCTCGTTGCTCTGTGTGGTCATTATCACTACTCACACTTTCTTTATTTAATGTAAGCAATAGCTTAGCTGAAGAAAGTCCTGCAGCTGTGCCGCTGTATACTGAATCTGAGTTAATAGCTTTAATTAATGAGAACACTCATCTAGCCCGCGTAAAGGCAGATAATTGCCAGTTAGTACAAGATATAGAAGCGCGAGCCAATAAAATGGCATTGCCATCATATCAATTCCTATACGGTGATATGCTCGCTTATAAAGTGTGTGTTGAGCGTGATGTTGCTTTAGGAGTGTATTATATGAAAAAAGCGGCTGAGCAGGGCTTAGCGGCTGCATTAGAGCAACTAGGTCGCTACTACGACGTTGGGCAGTTGGTCCAAAAAGACAAAACCATGGCAATAACCTACTTACGTGAGGCGTCAGCGCAAGGCAACTTAAAAGCGCAGTTACGATTAGTTGGCTTGTTTAATCAAGGTTATGGTAGTCCAAGAGATTTCGAAGATGCTTATCGTTGGCTGTTTAACACCACGGTAGCCGATAAAGCGACACATAAAAAAATAGAGCGAGCATTGACTAAACTTGCTGAAAAAATGCCAGCCAGTGTCGTTACCCGCGCGCGCTTACCTATGTAACCTAAACTCTGGATAATAAATCTATCTCTGGCTAGAGAGAATAAACCTAATTATGACTATGATTTAATATGTTAGTAAATCTCTTAACCAGAGTTCAGCTATGTAAATAAAAAGCGAGAATGCCTTTGTGGCAATCTCGCTTTTTAGTTATTACTCGTCTTTTTTATTGTCTTTGGCTTTGTTATTGGCCGGATCTTTTAATAGCGATATTTTAGGCGGTTGCAATGCAACTACTCGTTCACCCTCTTGTGGTGGCTTTTCCATATCACTGGTAAAAGGCCTCATTTTCACTGGTGCGTCTTCATCACTGTCTTTATCCCCTTTGAGAATAAACAGTGGGATCGCTTCAGGATTCATTTCTAAATACTGCTGCCAGCTAAATTCTTCAGATATTCGCGTTGCACTCACTTTGCCGCCTTTGGCTATCACGCTACTTAAACGAGCATATGCGCCGTTTTCACCGAACAAAATTTGTCGAGATAAGAACGTTGCACTGTCTTTATTTGCTTTAGCATGTGATGAAGATGAGCGTAGTGAAAATACATTTTTTTCATTCAATAAATGAGAAAAATACTGCACCCCTAATGCGTTATGATGACGATTAGGTGAAAGCGCTAAAACACTGCGAATAGTGGTTAAAGGTAAATAGCGTTCAGCATGCTCAGATTGTGGGTTACCGTAATAACAAGGTAAACCATCCATACGTGCCATTTTACAGTTTTCCCAAGCAGGGTCTGATAAATGAACGGGAATGTTTTGTTCCTTCAATCCACGAGCAATCGCTCTAGACACATGGTTTGCACCAATAATTAAAATAGTATTAGGGGAGGGCTGGCGCACCCCAAGCAATTTAGCAACAGGGATAGCGGTTAAGCTTTGCAGTACCACAGTGACAATAATAACCGTGAATATCAATGGCACCATTTTTTGTGCATCGGCTACACCGGCTTCTATCATACTTAATGCAAATACAGAACCTACGGCTGCAGCAACTATACCGCGAGGCGCAATCCAAGCCAGCACCAAGCGAGACTTCATTGGTAAATCGGTGCCAAAGGTTGAAATAGCAATACACAATGGGCGCGCAATAAATAACACAATAGCTAAGAATATAAATACGTCGCTGTCGAGCATCATTAAGTCAGATAGTTGTAATCTGGCAGCTAGTAATATAAACAAGGTTGAGATCAGAATCATCGAAAGATCTTCTTTAAACTCAAGCACCGAATCTATTTCTAAGTCATCTTGATTAGCTAACCAAATGCCAAATACAGTCACGGCCAATAAGCCTGACTCATGACTTAAATGGTTTGAAATCGAAAAACTAATTAACACTAACGCTAAAATGCCAAATTTATGTAGCTCAAATGGCAGCCATTCGCGGCGCATTAGTTGCGTTGTGATCCAGCCTGAAACCACACCAATACTCAAACCAACGCCAACGGTTTTAACTAGTGCAACGATAGTGTGGCTAAGCACTTCACCCTGACCAACTAACATCACGGCTTCAAATACTAATACCGCGAATAATGCGCCAATAGGGTCTATGACTATGCCTTCCCAGCGTAAAATACGGTCGATGTCTTGAGTGGGTCGCATTGAGTTGAGCAGTGGCGCAATAACCGTTGGTCCGGTTACAACAAGCACAGCGCCAAGTACTGCTGCGACTCGCCAATTTAGCTCTAATAACCAATAGGCGCTTAAACTGATAACGACACAGGTCATAAGCATACCAATAGAACAGAGGTTTCTTACGACTTTACTGATCCCTTTAAGCTCCCGGAAATGCAGTGTTAATGATCCTTCAAATAAAATCACAGCAACACTTAAAGACACCACAGGAAAAAGTAAATCGCCTAATAAAGCATCAGGGTCTAATACGCCAGTAAATGGCCCTAATAAAAGCCCAGTAAGCAACAAAAACAGAATAGCGGGTACTCTGAATGCCCAGGCGACCCATTGGGCTAGCACCGAACACAATGCAATACCGGCTATATAAATTGCTGACATAGAGTAAAAACTCCTTAATATTAATAATGTTTAAAAGTATAACTGTTACCTACCAGTAATACAGTGGGTATACACGTGTAAATTCAATTTAGCTAATAAATAATACTTATTTATTTAGTGTTAACGTCATTCTCTAAAATGTTATCAAAGTTATAGTCTCTATAACTCCTATTTATAGTAGTCTAACTGTATGATAGTTAATGTAAAAAACACTCGTTTTAGCAGTGTGGACCTATTTAGCTTGAATTTTAGCCTTGATCTAAGCCGCTACTTTGACGTATTATACTTCGTGTTCGAATAATTAGTTATCTAACCAAGTTTATAGTTTAAATACTTAATCATGTTAGATATAAACATTTTAACTCTCTTACTGATTGTTTTTACTTTGTTTTGTAATATTTGAACATACAATATCATTTACCGAACTCTTTGGTATGGTTTTGCTCAAGGTGTTTATTTGCTCAGTGCAGATAAATAAAGGTTTGAGTTGAACTATTACCTTTCAATATTTAATCCCCATCGTGGCGGTTAAATCTCGGTCCTTAAGTCATCACCCTATCTGTTGGTGTACCAGACTTAAGAGGCTCTATGTATGTTGTTAATAAAAAGGCCGCACACAGCTTTTTACAGCGATACATAAACAACACTTTATATTTTTTTAGTTAGTACGATCCGATTTATTTATTGGGTTAATACTATTTATTTTTGCATCTTAATTTAAAACGCTAGTTTTAGAGACGGTGTACGTGTGTATAAAAAGTGTGGGCATGATAAACAAATTCGACGCTGTGTTATAAACATAGCGACCTGGTTTCATTCATCTATGTGATGAATACAAATTAAATGGAAAGTTGAGCACTTATGCAAAAGTTAAATTGGCGACGTATCGTACTTAAAGTGGGCAGTGCCTTAATTGCACCCGATCAAGATGGCTGTCGTTCACGTTATTTATTAACCATCGCACAGTTTATTGTTCGCTGTCGCGCACGTGGAATAGAAGTTATTTTAGTTTCATCTGGTTCTGTAGCGGCTGGCTCACACTTATTTCCATCAGAACAACCTCGTTCAGTGGTAATGAAAAAAGCCATGGCAGCAGCAGGA
Source organism: Pseudoalteromonas sp. DL-6 (assembly GCF_004328665.1). Classification (NCBI taxonomy): domain Bacteria; kingdom Pseudomonadati; phylum Pseudomonadota; class Gammaproteobacteria; order Alteromonadales; family Pseudoalteromonadaceae; genus Pseudoalteromonas; species Pseudoalteromonas sp. DL-6. The sequence continues at coordinate 2,973,821 of NZ_CP019770.1, read as the reverse complement.
CAAACAGAAATGATGGCTATGTGGGATCGTTTCTTTGATTTTCCATCAGCGCAGCTATTATTAACTCATGGTGACTTACGTGACCGTGAGCGTTACCAGAGTATCCGTGAAACCGTATTTACATTGCTAGAGCACGGCGTGCTACCTATCATTAATGAAAATGATGCAGTAACAACAGATGATTTAAAAGTGGGTGATAACGATAATCTATCAGCCATGGTTGCAGCAGCTGCTGATGCCGACGCATTAATGATTTTTTCGGATGTAGATGGCTTGTATGATAAAAACCCAAATTTGCATGACGATGCCGTATTATTGCCTGAAATAAAATCAATTGATGATTCTATTTATGCTATGGCAGGATGTGCTACCAGTGCGGTAGGTACAGGTGGTATGAAAACCAAGATTGAAGCGGCAGAGAAAGCGACTTCACATGGTATTGCAACTTACATTATTAATGGCTTTAAAGAAGAAACCTTTACTCGCTTGTTAGCCGGTGAAAACCCAGGAAGTGTATTCTTGCCTTATGAAAAACCAATGCAAGATTCTATTCACTGGATGACACACACCGCCAATGAGCAGGGTGAAGTTGTTGTAGATGGATCGTTCGATGATTCATTAGAAGGTGAAGACGGCTGCTTACGTGGCGATGAGATCAGAGAAGTACATGGCGAGTTTGCTGTGGGCGACACTATCTTAGTGCGCAGTGAAGATGGTACGCGTTTAGCTAAAGCCACAGCAAATTACAGTAGCTGCTTGTTAAACTTTATTGCAGATAACGAGCAGAGTGAATTCAGCGAAAAAATGCAGGATTCAATTGGACCAATTATTTCAGAAAAAGATATCGCATTATTGGAGAAGTCATGAGTTTAATTACGGATATATCACGCCAAGCAGCAAAGGCTGCACATACACTTGCTTTACTCGATACCGAGACTAAAAACAAAGTGTTAACCGATATGGCAGCGGCATTAAGAGATCAAAAAGAATTTATAATTAAAGAAAACGAAAGTGACCTAAGCGCTGCACGCGACAATAACTTAGCGGCATCAATGATAGACCGTCTAACATTGAATGATGAGCGTATTGAAGCCATGGCTGAAGGTATCGAAGTGATTGTTTCACTTGATGATCCTGTTGGTCAGTTACGTGACATTACTGAGCGCCCTAATGGGATTAAAATTCGTAAAATGCGTGTACCACTAGGTGTGGTATGTATGATTTATGAAGCGCGTCCTAATGTAACGGCTGACGCGGGTGCATTATGCTTTAAATCAGGCAATGGTGTTATTTTACGCGGTGGTAAAGAAGCGCTTAAAAGCTCACAAGCCATTGCCAGTGTAATGCATAGCGTGCTTACTAAACATGGTCTACCAACGGCGCTAATTTCAGTGATCCCAGATCCTGACCGCGCCTTGCTCATGGAATTGATGCAACAACGCGATAGCATTGACTTAATCATCCCTCGTGGCGGTGAAGGCCTAATCAACTATGTTACTGAAAACAGCACAATCCCTGTTATTCAGCACTTTAAAGGCGTTTGTCATTTATATGTAGATAAAGATGCTGATTTAGAAGTAGCGCTCAATCTACTGCTAAATGGCAAGACTCAACGTACTGGCGTATGTAATGCACTAGAGGGTTTAGTGGTACACCAAGATGTAGCTGATGAGTTTTTAAATCTGTGTGCAGTTGTACTTCGTCAAGAAGGTGTAAAAATTAATGCTGATGCCAAGGCGGCTGAGTACTTTGATAACGCTACTGTACTTGCTGATAACGAATTTGGCGAAGAGTACTTAGACCTAGAGTTAGCAATTCGCATTGTGCCAAGTTTTGATGCAGCGGTTGAACACATAGCTCAATTTGGTTCAAATCATACTGAAGTTATCTGTACTAAGAACGATGCCGCAGCAGAGTTATTCCAACGCAGTGTTGATGCGTCGGTTGTTATGGTTAATGCGTCATCACGCTTTTCTGATGGCTCACAACTAGGCTTAGGGGCAGAGATTGGTATTGCAACGACCAAGCTACATGCTTATGGCCCTATGGGGCTTGAGTCATTAACCACTGAAAAATATTTAGTGAATGGTGTTGGTCAAGTTCGCGAATAACTAACCCAACTCAATAAATGATAAAAATGCCGGGCTTTGCTCGGCATTTTTGATCTCGATTTAGCAAAATCAAACAACTAAGCAAACATAGAGATTAAAAAATACAAAGCATTATTAACAGAGAAGTTTATTTAGAATATAAAAATAAGGATATTACTTGAAGGAAAGAGTAGGAAAGTGGTGGAGCTAAGCAGGATCGAACTGCTGACCTCCTGCGTGCAAGGCAGGCGCTCTCCCAGCTGAGCTATAGCCCCACATTCCTAATTTACATATACTGTAAATGCTTAAGTGCTGAGTCTTAAGCGGAGTGAACTTTAAATATTTTTACGTTTTTGGTCAAGTATTTTTTCACAAATTTTTCCGTTTTAACTAATTTTTGTTAAACTCGGCCTCAATATTTACTAAAACGACAATACATAATGAAAAAATACGCTTTAGTTTTAATGGTTTTCCTTTTTGGTTGTGCCAGTTCGGTAGATGAGCCTCCTTATGAAATTAATAATAAACAATTTTATGACACCCTTGATAAGCAAGGTAACAAGCTTTTTGCCTATGTGGTCTCTGTAAAGGCTAAGAGCCGCGAGCAAATTAATATTAATAAACAGCTAACCCGAAGCGATGTAAAGCGTTTTGCCGAACAAGAGCATTTTGAAGAGTCGAGCGTGCTTAAGTTGCAATTAGAAGATCAAGCGGTAGAGTTTCTTAATAAAGAGCTTGCTCAACGTAACTATTGTGCAGATAAGCATGAAATAAACGAAGTGCTATGGCGTGATTTAAGTGTGCAATTAAGAGGGCGTTGTTTGTAGTATGTTAGCGGATAAACAAAAATTAGCGGCAGTATTAGCTCAGCTTGATATTAACTATGATGTAATTGAGCATCCAGCGTTACATGGTAGCTTAGATGCCGATGAGCTGATGGTGAATCGCCCAGGAACACGATTAAAAAATCTATTTTTGCGGGATAACGAAGGTAAGCGCCATTTTTTAGTGATCACCGCGCACGATAAACAACTCGATTTAAAATCACTTTCTAAACAACAAGGATTATCGCGTTTAGGGTTTGCCTCTAATGAGCGCTTGGCTAAGTATCTAAAGGTTGCACCGGGTTGTGTATCGATGCTCAGCTTAATGAACGATAAGCAACGAGATGTAACGCTCTGGCTTGATCAGGATATTTGGTTTGGCGACTTATTTCATTGTCATCCATTTATAAATACTCAAACATGGCTATTAACTAAGCCTGATTTACTGCGTTTTTTTGATTTTACTGAGCATCAGCCGCGGGTAATGTTTTTGCCATCGCACTGAGCCCACAAAATAAGACCCAGCCCACATAAGCAAACCGCAAGAAGTGTTGCCATAAACGCGGTTTGCCCATGCGTTTGATAAACCACCCCAGGTAATAATGACCCTAGGGCGCCACCGCTGTAATAAAATGACACGTAACAACCATTAGTAACACTCGGTGGAGCGTGACTAATTTTATTAGCTAGTGGGGCCGCCGTTGAATGAATTACAAACATAGCACCACAAAATAGCGTAAATGCAAGCAAAAACAACATCAGTGAATGACTCATTAATAACACAATACTAAGGTTATAAAACAGGAATACCGCTGCCAACAAGCGCCAAGCTGAGGTCAGTTTTTTTAATAACCACGGGGTAAAAATAGAGGCTAACGCGCCAATGAGATAACCGCTATAAACTAAGCCAATGTCGCGGGTGTTATTAATTAAAAAGGTATTTTTTAAAATAAAAGGCAAGTAGTTTAATAATGCGGCAAAGCAAAAAAACATACAAAATATGGCACCATAAAGTTTAAGTACCGAGCCTTCTTTAAGTTGTTTCATATAATCTAAAGGTGATAACACCTCACTAGAGCTACTCAGGACAAAGCGTTTATGGGGGATGCTAAGTGCGAGTATTATCAACATGGCAGCAATTAAGTAATAAAAACTTTGCCATGACCACAAGTCGCTAAAGAGCGCAGCCAATACTCGGCCAAAATAACCACCGACAATAGTACTACCAATATAAAGAGTTATATTTTTTTGTAATGTATCGGCTTGATAGCTCATACCAATATAACTGGTCATTGCGGTTAAAGCGGCAGGTAAAGTCAGCCCTTGTAAAAACCGAACAAGTAACAGTAGCTCAAAACTAGGGGCATAAATAAATAATAAACAGCCGACACCGAGTAATAACATTGCGGTGCGTAAAATTAATAATGGGTTTCGCTTGGCTAGAAACAACCCATACACCAAAGGGGCAATGGCTAAAGGCAGCATAGTGGCAGTCATTAAGCTGCCTGCAATGGCAGGCGCTACATTAAATTCGGTGGCAAATAAACTTAATAATGGCTGTGGTGCGTATAAAACAAAAAAAATAAAAACAGAACAAAGTAGTAAGTGAGATAAGCGCATTGACTGCCGTTAACATTGCTTATTAGTTGAGCCGCATTATATACAAAACTGCTAGGGTTTTCATAAATTAACCTTTATTGCGCTAAATCATGCTTTGTTTTCAGTAGTTTGTTAGATTAATATCAATAGCGCTGTTATTTACGCTCGTTGGTGATTAAAATAGCATTAATATTCGTTTTTAGTGGGAACACGCCATGGGGTCACTACAAGAGCAATTGCTCCAAGCTGGTTTAACAACATCACATAAAGCCAAAGTTGCTAAATCAGAAAAGCGCAAGCAACAGAAAAAGCAAAAGAAGGGAGCGACGAGCAACCCAAATGATTTGCAAAAACATATTCAGCAAACCAAGCTTGAGCAGCAGCAAAAAGCTGAAGAGCTTAACAAAACGCGCCAAGAAGAATTAAAGCAACGTGAGCAGGTAGCCCGTGTTAAGCAAATTTTAGAGCACCACAATCAAGAGTCAATTCGTGGTGAGCGCACCTTTAACTTTACTTATGAAAATAAAGTAAAGGGTCTTGATGTGAATGAGCAAACGCAAAAGGCGCTTTCGGGCGGACGTTTAGCAATTTGTGTATTAGAAGGCCAGTTTTACGTATTAGAAGACGAGCCTGCACGCAAAGTGGCTGAGGTTGATGAAAAGTATATTGTGTTTCATGTTGAACCTGAGAACAAAGCCAAGGACGAAGACGATCCGTACGCTGATTTTGAAGTACCAGACGATCTTATTTGGTAAGGTGTTATTAAGTATCTGCTCAGCTAAGGCAAGCTAATATTTGTTTTATGAGGGATACACGTATTTGTTCTGATTGATCGTCAAACCTTATCAAGGACGTATGCTTTTTAAAGATTTATTGACTACAATTATCACAACCGTTTTTTTTAACCGTAAAAAAGAAGAGTAAATACAATGAGCAAGATAAAAACACTTTTATTAGGCGCGGGTATTGGTTTAGCCGCAAGTTTTTCATTTTCAGCCGCCGCTGCTGATGGCGCTGCACTTTACACCGCTAAAAACTGTCAAACATGTCATGGTGCAGATGGTAAAGCACCTATTATGGCGATGTACCCTAAACTAAATGGTCAAAACAAAGAGTATTTAGTAGCGCAAATGAAAGACATTAAGTCAGGCGCTCGTAACAACGGTATGTCTATGGCGATGAAAGCAATGGTTGCGACTGTGACTGATGAAGAGTTTGAAGCGATTGCCGATTACCTATCAAAAGTACAATAATCGCTAACGAAATCTAAAAAGAGCCACACCTTTGTGTGGCTTTTTTATTTGGTGATTGCCATCATGCGAATACTCATTTAGACTTCTAAACATCTACAATCACTAGCGCTATGCTGTGTTTTAAAAGGCTTGTTATGTTTGATTTACCCCAGCTCGATTTAAAAAATAAAGTATCAGAACAAGAGTGGCAACTTCGTGTTGATTTAGCCGCATGTTATCGACTGGTAGACCATTTTCGTTGGGGGGATTTAATTTATACGCACCTTTCTGCTCGCTTACCGGGTACGGATCATTATTTAGTAAACGCGTTTGGTTTAACGTTTGATGAGATCACTGCATCTAACTTGGTTAAAGTTGATTTAAATGGCCGCATTATTGACGACACTCCATTTGATATTAACCCTGCGGGGTTCACCATTCACAGTGCCATTCATGAAGTACGTGAAGATGCCCATTGCGTCATACACCTACACACTAAAGAAACCATTGCAGTTGCAACACAAAAAGAAGGGCTATTACCGTTAAGTCAGTATTCGATGTTTTCATTACCCTCTTTGTCATACCATGGTTATGAAGGCTTGGCGGTGAACGATGATGAGCGTAAACGCCTGCAAACAGATTTAGGTAGCACCAACCATATGCTATTGGTGAATCATGGCGGCTTAACGTTAGGGCCAACAGTAGGTGATGCGTTTATGCGCTTTTATGACCTTCAGCGTGCCTGTGAAATACAGTTAGCCATTCAATCAAGTGCACAACAAGCGATTGCAGTACCACAAACTATTATTGATAACATTTATAATCAAGCGAACGTTGTTCACAGCGGCAGTACTGGGGGGCAGCTAGCATGGCCTGCCATGTTACGAAAAGCGTATCGTCTTGACCCAAGTTTTGCAAAATAACCGATAAAGGTTAATAAGGAATTTTTTATGAAAGTAAATCGCGTTGAAGTCTTTGATATTCATTGTCCTGAACGTCCTGCATGGACGCCGGTATTTGTTCGCATTCATACCGATGAAGGGATTAGCGGTGTAGGTGAAGCCGGTCTTGCCTATGACTTAGGTCACAGCGCTGCTGCTGCGATGATCAAAGAAATGGCGGATGCCTTTTTAATTGGCCATGACCCGTTTCAAACTGAAAAACTATGGTCACGTATGTTGCGTGAAAGCTTTTGGGGTTTAGGTGGTGGGCCGGTAGTTTATGCTGCAATGAGTGCGATTGATACTGCGCTTTGGGATATAAAGGGTAAAGCATTGGGTTTACCTGTGTATCAGTTGCTTGGTGGTAAAGTTAACGACAAACTACGTACTTATGCATCACAGTTACAGTTTGACTGGGACAGCGAATTTAAAGCATTGGTGCAGCCACAAGAATATGCCGAAGCGGCGCTTAAGGCAATTGCAGAAGGTTACGATGCAGTAAAAGTTGACCCAATTCAATATGATAAAGATGGCAACACCTATTACGACCGCACAAATATTATTTCTCGTGCAGAAATGAAACTATACCGTGCCCGTATGCAAGCTATTCGTGAAGCCGTGGGTGACGAAGTCGATATTATTTTTGAATGCCACAGTTTACCGGGTGCGACATCAGCAATTCAAATTGGTGAGATTGCAGAAGAATTCGACTGTATGTATTTTGAAGAGCCAGTGAATTATTTGAACCATTCGTTACATGCCAAAGTGGCTGATAAAGTGGCTGTACCTATTGCAGGCGGCGAGCGCTTATATAACCGTTGGGGCGTGCGTCCATATTTAGAAGATCAAAGCATTGATGTACTACAGCCAGATATTGGTTTATGTGGTGGCTTTACTGAAACAAAAAAAGTATGTGATTACGCCGATATTTTTGACGTGCGTATTCAGGCACACGTGTGTGGTGGGCCGGTTGCAACCGCGGCAGCATTACATTTAGAAACAGCAATCCCTAACTTTTTAATTCATGAACATCATACTTATGCGATTAAAAAGTGGAACAGAGAGCTGTGCTTACAAGATCCACAACCTAAAAATGGCTTTTTTGAGGTATCAGAAGAACCAGGTCTTGGGATTGAGCTTAACGATGAAATTGTTATGCGCTCACAACGCGTAGAAATAAAATAGATAGCTCTATTTATGAATAGCCGGTAAGTGATAACTCACTTACCGGCTTTTTTATCGCTGTGGATTTATTTTACAAAGCACCTGTTTTAGTTCAATGGTTGCTTTGCTATCAAGGTGGCGAACAAAACAGCGCTCTCCCTTAATCATCAGTTCAAACTGATCCGGCATATTAAGTTGCTTGCCCATAATCGGATTTCCCTGAGAGTTTTTGTGATTAAGTTGCTCAAGCGTAACTGTGCTTGAAGTTACAAAAACGTCATCGGCTAATTGAACCTGCGAGCTATGTAGCAGTTGCGTAATAGCCTCGGCTACTTTAGCGCTATTTGGCTCAACCAGTAACGCATGTTGCAACTTAGGTGTGGGTTCTGAGCTTTGCGCTAAGCAACCCGTTAGCCCTAATGTCGCTGCAGCCATGCTTATTGCTAATAATATGTTCATTGCTTATCTCATGTTATCACTAAGAATAGTATTTTGTTCCAGCATGGTTTGAATTCGCATATCTTTTACTTCTGGTATATCGGTGGCGATAGTGGGCGCAAAACCAAGAACACTATTTATCGAGCTTGGAGCTGGGCAACTGCCAGTTGCTCTATAGCTCAGCGCAGTATCGAGTAAGCCTTCACTTGCATCACCTAAGCGTTTAGTAAAGTCATCAGCAACAGCACAACCTGCAATACGAACAGGTTGGCGTGCGTCATCAATAGTATTTTGCGGTGCAAAGCCATCTGAATACTCACCAAAACCTTTATTGTTTTCGCCAGTAAATTGAATGGTAAAATAAGTGGTGTCGCAGTTATCGGTAGGGTAAAAGCCATAGGGTTTACCACAGGTGCCTGCGCCTATCTGAATAATTTCAACATCTGCTCCGCGCAGCCCGTTAATGATAGCCTCACTAGCCGAGCAGGTACTGCTGGTGGTGAGTAAAAATACCCTTTCCAAGTTCAAGGTGGGTAACGGCGTGCCTGCTACAATTGCAGGATTATTTTCAAAGCCAACAAAACGATTTGTAAAAGGCATCGGTGTCAGTGTTTGCCCTGTCACAGGGTTAGTATTGGGGTATTTATCGTTAAAAATAGTGCGTTCAAATATTTTGCCCTGCGTGTTACTGCCCCCTACCATGTAGCCTACTTGGCTAGCCATTTGTAATAATCCTCCCCCGTTATAGCGCACATCAATGACTAAATCTTTAATGCTACTGGCAGCGAGTTGGTTAAAGGCGTTGTAAAGCTGTGTCTCGGCTATGGCGTTGTGGCTATTAAATTGAAAATAACCTACATCACCATCGGCTAAATCGGTACGAACATTCATTACTGGTTGCGATTCGATATTTTGAGACGTGAGCGTAACAGTGCGATTTTCATTGGTACTGATATCCCTAAATACAAATTCGGTAACTTTACCCGTTTGCTCGGGGAATAAACCTGCATTAATGATCCCCACCTCGCTTGATGAGGTGGTGTTAATAAAATCAACACCATCAACTTCTAAAAGCTCAAAACCCCTAATAATATTTTGATTACTAGCTGGGGTATTTGGCTCGGTGTAGCTAACAACAGCTTGACGCGGCGCACTACCTGCAATTATTTTTATGTTAAAGCCATAACCAAAGCTCAGGCCAGATTGGCTTTGTCTTTGCCATTCATCGGTCGGCAAACTAAAGTGAAAATTATCTTTTTGCGCACCCGATTCAGTCAGTTGCTCAGTTTTTAAAGTATTAAAGTAATCAATAACGCCTGACGTTAATGCCGGATTGGTATCAATAATTTCGTCATACCACAGGTAGGTTTCGTTACTCCAAGAGCGTAGCCAGTTTTTTTCATTAATTGCTTGGCATTGACCTTTAAATTGTCCTGAGCTAGCAAATACACCTGAAGTCCAGCCGCTATTATCCGTTGTTGGGTTGGTCGCATTGTCGCTACCTCCACCGCCACAACCTGTTAATAAAGCGGCTAGCGAAAAAGGGAGTAATGTGTATTTAAGAGAAGATGAATTAAAAATGGCCATACGCATGCTCGTTTTTTAAACTGTTGAGCTAAATATAGCGGTTTTTATTTAGAGTTGATAGAGGCGCGCTGCATTTTTGTAACTCAGGTGCTGCCAGATAATAGTATCGTCACATAGAGTGCGGTAATGTTGCCATAACTCATTGTAGTTAATGTTAATTTGGCACACTGGGAAGTTGCTAGCAAACATCACTCTTTGCATACCAAAATGCTTTAATATATGTTTAAAACATTGGCTTTGCTGCTCGCTATTAAGCATGAGTAACTCAAAACCTGAAAACTTAATCGCAACATTAGGCTGCTTTGCAAGTAGTTCAATTGCAGCTGCCCAGTTAGCAAGGTTGTGTGCAAGCCCAGTGTGATTAATGATTATTTGTAAGTCACTAACTTGGTTGGCATAAGAAATGAGCCGCTCGGTGATGTTGAGGTTTTCTACTTCAAATTGGGCTTCAAAATGCAGCTTTAATTGGCTCAAGTGCCGCAGGTTATCGAGGCAATGTGGGCTCAATAAGCGCTCGGCATCATAACCTTCAGTGATATCTCTAATGCCTACAAGAGAGCAATGTTCTAGCTGCTGAAGTGCTAGTTTAAATGCGTTATTTGGCTGGTTAATTGTTGCAAAGCTAATCGCTTTATAAGGTATGGTTTTAATATGGTTGGCTAACCAGTTTAACTCTTTAACGGGCTGGTTATTATCAAAGCCTGCTTCTATGTGCACTAAACCAACGAGTTCAAAGTCCGTACTTTTGATCAGTTCAGCAACGCTAATCGGTTGTTTTATTTTATCTAAGTTAGACCAAGCTGGTGGGTTAGCACCTTGCAGCCAAGTGTATTGACCCTCCAGCAAATTAAAAAAGTGCAGATGCGGGTCAATAATTTTAGTGCTCATTGTGCTGTGTAGCCGCCATCAATACGTTGTAAGCTACCAGTAATAAAGCTGGCATCTGCACTTACTAAAAAGCTTACCAGTGCAGCAACTTCATCGGCTTGACCTAAACGGTTGAGCGGTTGTAAGGCGGCTTCTTCTGCAACAATATCGGTTTTGTTAGCACCACTTCTTTTACAATATGCATCAATTGCATTATGAAATAACGGCGTTTCTATGGTGCCAGGGCACACTGCATTAGCGCGAATATTAAAGCTTGCGTAATCCAAGGCGGTGGTTTTAGCCATTGAAGCCAATGCATGTTTAGTCAGGTTATAAGCAAATGAGTTTTGTTTACCAATAATGGCCTGATCTGAGGCAATTAACACAATAGCGCCATCTTGCTGTGCTTTCATAGTTGGTAATACGCTTTGTATAGCCGCGTACGCACCTTTAACATTAAGTGCCATTAGCGCATCGAATGTCGCTTCATCGGTTTGCTCAATTGTGGCACTTAAATGTTTACCAGCATTTGAAACAAGTACATCAATTCGTTGTGTTTTTTCAATAATAGCCTGTATACACAGGCGTACGGCGGTTACATCACTAACATCACATTGATGAAAAACACCACTCTCACTGGGCTCAATATCTAAGTTATGAACCTGATAGCCGCTCGTTAATAATCGCTGAACCACAGCAAAGCCAATGCCTTTAGAGCCACCGGTTACTATTGCAACTTTTGACATACTTGTTCCTTTAATTAGCAATTAATGTGCGTGGCCGCAACCACCTTCAGCATGAACATGGCCGTGAGAAATCTCTTCGTTTGTTGCTTCACGAACTGAGACAACCTCAACATCAAAAGTCAGCGTTTTACCAGCAAATGGGTGGTTTAAATCACAATCTGCATTAAAGCGGCCTACTTTTACAATGGTTACTTGGTGGCGACCTTGGTTTGATTGCACCATAGCAGTCATGCCTGGTTTCCACACTTTTACATCACCTTGAAGGTGCTTAAGCGGAATGCGCTGAATTAAGTCATCAACACGCTCACCGTATGATTCACTTGGAGATAACGTAACGCTAAATTTATCACCAGCGGCTTTACCTTCAAGTGCGGTTTCTAAACCGGGTAGCATGCCTTCGCTGCCGTGAATATAACTTAATGGCGCGTCGTTTAGGCTGCTTTCGATTTGTTCACCCGCTTCGCTTAGGGTGTAATGAAATTCAACGGCCGAATTTTTACTGATTTGCATGCATGTCTCTTTAAGATTTAAATTAATTAAAGGCAATTTTACGCGAAATACTGCGCTTTAGAAACTTAACGTGGATGATTTAATGTATTTTGTAAGTCGAGTAACAGGTCTTTTTTCGCCGGTGTAGTTTTTGGCGTAGCGGCTTGAGGTATAAATAAAACCAACTGAGTCCCAGGTTTTAATACGCTTGAGGCAGATAATTTATTCCAACGCGCTAAATCGCTATGAGCAACGCCGTATAACTGACTTATATTCCAAAGGTTATCACCGGGTTTTACGTGGTAATCTACCTCGATGGTTGGAATGATTTGCTCTTTTTGTTCTAAGTAAGGACTTATTTTATAGTTAATAGTGAGCGACTCAGGCAAAGTTTGCGGCTCCCCTAAAACAAGTTTTTCGCCAACGCCAATAAAGTTATTTTGCTTATTATTGAGCTGTTTTAGTACTTTTAAGGGCAAGCCAAAATGCCTAGCAATACCGTATAGCGTGTCATTTTTTTTGACTATGTATTCCCCTGCAAAATTGGCTTTAAAAAAGCGGTTTTTTAATAAAGCTTGTTGCTCAATAGGGAGTAGCAAAGTGTGCGGGCCATGGGGTGAGCTTTGGTTTTTTAAATAGCCTCGATTAAGAGCATGTAGCTGTTTTGCACCCATACCAGAGAGCTTGGCCATAATTGAAAAATCAAACTGTTTTGCCACATTTAACGAGGTAGTCAGTGCTTTATAAGGAAGCTTTGGGCGTTTAAACTTTGCCTTAGGGTGTTTTACTAAATAGCTTAGTGCTAATAGTTTTGGTACATAGTCAGCTGTTTCATTTGGTAGGGTTAGTGCCCAAAAGTCAGTTGATTTACCTCGTTTTTGATTGCGTTTTATAGCGCGCTTAACTCGACCTTCACCGGTATTATAGGCAGCAAGTGCATGCAGCCAATTACCATCAAAACGCTTATGTAAATAGCTTAAGTAATCAAGTGCCGCATCGGTTGAGGCCAATACATCTTGGCGTCCGTCGTACCATTGATCAGATTTAACCCCAAAATGATGCGCGGTTGCTGCAACCAGTTGCCACACACCCACAGCGTGCTCACTTGAGCGGGCGGTAGGCCTAAAGCCACTTTCTACAAATGGCAGTAATGCCAGTTCCATGGGGAGCTGCTTTTGCTCTACTTTTTTTACGATATGATATAAAAAAGGCTCTGCACGGCGAGACACTATTTTTAAATAATTCGGCTGTTTTAAATACCAGTTAATGCGTTTTTTTAACGCCTGATTTTGCTCAACCGGTAAATGTAAGTTATCAGCAATATGTGCCCATAAGTCAGTCGGTTGAGTCACTTTTAGGGCTTTAGGTATTGTTTTTTTATTAATAACTTTGTTGGTGTTTGTAGAGGTTGGCGTGTTTGATTGTGCGGCTTTTTGTTCTACGGGTGCAGGGACTACAGGCGCAATGATCTCTGGCTGTGTGGTTTTACAGCTACATAGCAATACAATGGCAAAGCATAAGATCAAGTGACGCATTTTGTTCCTTTTTAAAAAATATATTTCCATATTTTAACACAATCCATTGTGTTCAGTTATTGGCTGTTTTTAGCGCGAAGTAATCCCGATTGCAAAAACAAGTGACTTGATTTTATATCAAGTGGTTCTTGTTGATAAGGTTTTAGAGCTTCACTTGGAAAGTTTTTTTGTAATTGCTCAATATTGGCGTCGGGGTTGTTTTTAGCATGCTCCGTAATTGCTTCTAAAAACGTGAGTGATTGTTTTAATTTAACTTTATCTACCAAATTGCCATGCCCAGGAATAAAAAGTGACAGCGTATTATTATTTATATATTTTTTTAATAAGTTTTGCCATTGCTTAAGCTCGCCATGCCCTGGGTAGGGTAGCCAGTCAATTATATCACCACCTATTAAGGTTTTACCCTTGTCGGCAAGTAATGTTAAATCGCCATTAGTATGTGCCTGATGCGGGCTTATAGTGAGCGTATAGCCACCTAAATCTAATGTTTTAGATTCACTAATACTCATTTTTGGTGGTGTTAGTTGATAGCCTTGCCAGCGAAATAAGCGTGTTTTAGCGCGAGTGAGCTTTTCTCGCCATTGAGTTTGCTCAGCATCGGGTAAGGTGGCTAATCGCTGATAGCTCAGCTCAATGCTTTTCTCGAACCCCTCTAGCTTGTCTGTTAATGCTTGCTGATAACGGGAAAAATCGTTAGCGACTTGTTGGTGAGTAATCAGTTTTGCGTCTGGGAAGTAATGCTGCATAACCGCCATGCCCAGCAAGTGATCGTCATGAAAATGAGTGGCAACCAAGTAACATAAAGGTGTCTTTAGCTGTTGTTTTAGTTCGGTAACCAGTTGTTCTACTGCTGCAAAGTTACCACTGGCATCTACCAGTAAGGCACATTCACTGCCCTGAATTAACACTTGATTAGAGTCGTAAAAACGTAACCTATCTGGCTGCTGGATAAATTGAATATTAGCCGATAACGATTGCCACTCAACTGCTGCATTGCTTTTTGTATGTATAAATAGGCCGATTAAAGGCAGTAAGCACTTACCTATTTTTTGAGCTTTAGTTAAAAATGGTTTCATCTTTTCTCTAGCTGTATTTTGACGGTAAAAACAATAAAAGCGCAAAATGCGCTTTTATTTAATGTGCTCAGGGTTCGAGCTTAAGTACTGACTCAGCTTATCAATCAGTTGATCTTGATGTTCAAGTTCAACTGATTTTTGCGTTTTTGCTTCAAGCAATTCGTGGCTTAAGTTCAACGCAGCCATTAATAATGCTTTTTGATCGTTTCTGACCGTTGAACGTTGTTTCATTTGTTCAACTAAATCATTCAAATTTTTAGCGGCCGCTTTTAGTGCCTCTTCTTGCCCAGCCGGACAAGCAAATTGCTGCTCTTTCCCAAGCAATTCAACAGTGACTCGCTGGTTTTGCAGCTCAGACATTAGCTTGCCTGTTGTGCGCTTTGTAATTTATCTAATAATGATGACAAGGTGGTGCTTGCATCTTTTTGCTTTTCTTCGTTTTCGAGAGCCTCTAACTGTAATAATTCATTTTCATCAAGCAGTTTACTATTTTGTTCTTTAAGCTCTGAAATATCAGTTTGCAACTGATTATTACGGGTAATTAGTTGGTCGATCAGTTGTTCGAGTTGTTGAAGAGTATTGTTGTTCATAAATGCGCTCATATAACTGTAATTAATGTCATGCAAATGTAAAGCAAAGTGTGTTTATTTGCCAGCATTTACGCTGGTTTTAGGTGATTTTTATTCTATGTTAAGGGATAATTCATGTTATTGGCTTTTTCATTCATAAATGGTTCACGTAAACACTAGCTAAAGCTGGTATCGATTGCCAAAGTAGTGTGCTTTATGGTTCACTAATTTTATTAAATAGCGTATGGCGAAAATAAATAATGCTTAGTTACAGACACTCCTTTCATGCGGGTAACCCTGCCGATGTACTTAAACATTTAGTACTAGCGCAAGTGCTGGGTTATCAAACTATAAAAGATAAGCCGCTTGACTATATTGATACGCATTCGGGGGCTGGTTTTTTTGAACTGGCAGCACCAGACGCGCAAAAAACCCAAGAGTACCAAGACGGTATTGAAAAACTTTGGCAACATACTAGTCAGCATAGCGCACTAAATGACTACATTGAGTTAATAAAATCGTTTAATGAGAGCTCGTCTCTGGCGTTTTACCCAGGCTCACCAAAAATCGCCGAACACTTTTTACGTCGTCAAGATAAGGGCTGGTTTTTTGAGTTGCATCCGCGAGATTTGGTATTACTTGAAGAAAACATGCAAGGTAAACGCTCTATTCGGGTGCGCGGCGAAAATGGGTTTGCGGGCTTAATTGGTTTATTACCGCCAGCTTCACGCAGAGCCTGCGTGTTAATAGACCCACCTTATGAAATAAAAGACGATTACAACACGGTAGTACAAACCATTGTAAAAGCCCATCAGCGCTTCGCGACAGGGACTTACATGATTTGGTATCCGGTTGTAGACAGAGAACGTATTGATACTATGGAGCAGGGATTAATTGACGCGGGAATTAGAAATATTCAATTATTTGAATTAGGTACCGAAGCTGATACTGATGTACATGGTATGACCGCCTCTGGAATGATAGTAATAAACCCACCATGGAAATTAAAGCAAGCAATGGATGACGTGTTGCCTGAACTAGTAAGTTTGTTGAGTAAGCCAGGTGGCTTTTACCGTAGCGAGCAGTTAGTCGCCGAATAAAAATAAAAAAGCCCAGTTTAACTGGGCTTTATACTGATCTACTTAGATGCGGAGTATCGTTACGCTTAATTAAAAGTAAACAGCGTTAAAGGTAGCAAGTTGGTTGCCTGCCTCATTTTGTAATACTAATTTTTCACCATTAATTTGCCATTGCGTTGCTGCCTGAAGCACAGCCGCCATCGCGCTTTCTTGTTCCATATAGTCATGACACATTTTTTGCGTGGTAGCTAACTGCGTAAAAGTCACTGCTTGCTTCGATACTTCATAACCGCCATTAAAGTTATTGCACCCTAAAAAGCCGTGCACAGTGTTGTCACTATTAAATTGAATAAATAGTTCTTTGGTATTCACTACAACGGGGTTGCCGTCGATTGAAACTGCTTTGAAGTAGGTATTTACTAAATCAACGTCTGGCTTTGGCGCTACTTTTGAAACAATAATCTCTAAAGGTTCAGATGAGCTAGTATCAGCAAAAGGCGAGTTACTGGTTGTGCTGGTGTATAGCAAGTTTCCTTGATTATTAATGGTTGCACGTACGCTATAGCGGTGAGTTTGATCAATTTTTTCACGGTTGTACTCAAGCTCTACTTGATAAGGCGGTGCGCCCACTAAATCAATCACCTGCTCAGAAATTACGGTTGCTGCCACATCCATTTTTGACACATCAACCAAGGTAACGATTAGCTGTGAATTAGGCGCTAATAGACTGCGATCTAAGTAACTAACTTGCACCGGTAAGGTAGCTGTTGTTTGCGTCACAGCGCTAGTTTGCTGTGCGGTATCGTCGTTACATGCGCTCAGCATAAGTGCGCCACTTGATATAAAACACAGGCCTGCAATCGACTTTAACATTGAATTTGGCTTAGATGAGAACATAGTAGTTCCTTGATGGAGTATGGTATATGATCGTTAGCATACGGTTGAATTGCTTAATCATTGCTTAACTAGCAAATACAGAAAGTTGAGATATAAAAAAAGGCGCTACGCGCCTTGATTCGTTACTTATTTTTTTACGTATTTAGTTAAAATTACAATACGCTGTCCATCAACACGCCCTTCAATATGTTCAGGGTTGCTGGTTAAGCCAATATTGCGAACGGCAGTACCGCGTTTTGCTGTTAAGCTACTACCTTTCACATCTAAATCTTTTATTAACGTGACGGTGTCGCCAGCTTGTAGTACCACACCATTGCTATCAATGTGTTTAATATCATCATCTTCAGCAAGTGCTTGCTGCGCCCATGTTAATGTATCTTCTTCAAGGTAAATCATATCAAGCGCGTCTTGTGCCCAGCCGTTATCAGCTGCTAACTGAGTCAGCATGCGATAAGCCACAACTTGTACCGCCGGTGTTTGACTCCACATACTGTCATTTAAGCAATGCCAATGGGTTGGGGTTAAATCGCTATTGCCCTCTATTTGATCTTTACATGTTTGACAGGTGTAAATGCATTTATCTGAATGAGCTTCTGTAACAGGAGGGACTTCGTAAACAGTTAAGTTGTTGGTTGCTGCGCAGAGTTCACATTGGTTACTGCTACGCTCTATTAAGGCTTGTTCAATGCTCATTTTTGGTGGCTCTTGTGAGTTTATAAGTAAATAGTGCCTATATTATACCTTATAAGCACAGGTTTTGGGTATGCTCAGGGCGGCGACAAGCAATAAAACCTTATAAAAAATAAGGATACTAATCTGCTGGTTTTAAGTGTATAAATTTAAACTTACCTGCTTGTTTTTTAATCTAATTAAAATTACTGCAAGTATTTAAAGTTTCACTATACTGATTAAATAATAAAAATAATGATGACATCACTGTTAAGCAGGAAGGTTAATGCCAAATATTTCAGACGTAAAAAATTCATCTATTTTGGTCACTCAATATATTGCTCGGCAACCAATTTTTGACGGTGATAAAAGCATTTTTGCTTATGAGTTGCTCTATCGCGATTCAGTTAATAATGCTTTTCCTGTAGGAACAACTGACGGGCAAGCTACAGGACGACTTTTTTTTAATGCGCTAATGCTGGTTGGTATTGAAAAGCTAACGCTCAATAAAACTGCGTTTATTAATTTATCGAGTGAGGGGCTTTTAGAGGATTTACCTAAATTATTGCAGCCAGAAAATACCGTAATTGAAATTGTTGAGCGCACTGAAAATATAGAGCTGGTTGCTCAACGAGTAACCGAGTTAAAAAAGGAAGGGTATGTATTTGCGTTAGATGATTACGACGCACACGAAAAATGGCAACCTTTGCTCGGTTTGGTAGATTTTATAAAGCTTGAAGTTGAAGAACCCGTAATAAAAACCAGCATGCTGCTGAAAAAACTTAAACGGAACTTTCCTAATATTAAAATAGTGGTAGAGCGAATTGAAACTTATGAAGAGTTCAGGCAACTGAAAGAGGCTGGATGCGATTATTTTCAAGGGTTCTTTTTTGCACATCCAGAAATGCTGAGTTACAGCAATATTGAACCCTTAAAAATGGCTGTTTTAGACTTACTGCGTTGCACATCCCGCACAGACTTAGATTTTAATGAAATTAATCAACGCATTTCTAAAGATGTCGGTTTGACTGCACGCGTCCTAAAACTAGTGAATGCTCGCTCTGCTAATAAAAATTTAGTGATAACGTCTATTCCTCAGGCGGTTGTGTATTTAGGGGAAGACTCTATTAGAAAGTTTGTACGAGTATTGGCGCTAAGCGAACTTGGCTCAGACAAGCCCAGTGAACTTACTCGTTTAGGCTTATGTCGAGCGCAGTTCATGCAAATAATTTTAGAACCAGGCGGAAAAGTCATTGCAGAACAAGGTTATTTAGTCGGCTTAATGTCGGTGCTTGATGCTATTTTAGATATGGAACTGGAAGCTATTGCTAAAGAGTTTAGTTTAGGGGCTGAGTTATCTGGTGCACTATTAAGTTTTGAAGGCATGATGGGTAATTCTTTACATTTAATAAAAGCGGTAGAGGAAGATAATTGGCAATTGGCTAAAAAGTTGTTAGAGACTATTCGACCTGCATCAAATATAGAGCTGGTGTATACAGCCATGTTAGATGCACGCCAATATGCGGATGAGTTATTAGCCACCATTATTGAGCAAGACTAACGCAAAACGTTTGGGTATGATTGGCACATATTGATTTTACTTAGTATTACACCATGCGTTTATTTTTACCTATTACCACTATTTTAATTGCCTTAGCTTTATTAATTCCCGGGGTGACTCAGCCCGTACTGAGTATGGAAGGTAAAATTGATAAGTCTAAACTTGCTGAGGCGGGCATTGAAATGTTGGCAGATGAAGGGAATCAAAACACCCGTAATATGCTAATGATGATCTCGAGTATGTTGGGGTTAGATAAACTTGAAGGCGAGATAAGCGCTTATCAAAAAACACGCAGTATTTGGGGCACCGTTAACGAACTGGCCGATAACAAAAACTACTTAGTGGCGATATTAGTGGCGTTTTTTTCAATGGTGATCCCAACAATTAAGCTGCTGCTTCAATTGTTGTATTGTGTGCTGAAGGAGACTTCGTTTAAGCACAATCTTGGTAAGGTGATTATCGGTTTAAGTAAATGGAGTATGGTGGATGTGTTTGTTATTGCATTAATAGTGGCTTACATGGCTGGTAATGCAAACGCGAACTCAGAAGATTTACTTAATATGCATGCTGAGTTTGGTACTGGTTTTTGGTATTTTACCGGCTATTGCTTGTTCGCCATTGCGGCCAGTAGCTTCATAAAGCCAGTAGTAAAAACCAGTTAATTATTGAGTTTTAAACACAGTTCCCATAAACTTTAAACGTCTATTTATTTTTAGGTTAATTCATTGCAACGTATTTACTGTATTTTACTCACGCTAACTTTGTTACTCACTTTTGTGGGTCAAGCCGTTGCGTCTGTATCTATGGTATGTGATATGCCGCATACGAACATGGCAACCCATGAATCGATGCAGCATAGTAAGATGGCAATGAGTGACGATGCTGATACAACAACCATTTCTATGGATTGCTGTAGTGAGCAAAGCACGTTAACCCAAGATTGCAGTTGCCCGATGAGTGCTTGTAGTTCGCATTCAGCCTTGCATGTAAACTCACTATTTATAGCCTCCAAATTACCCTCTGAAAAAGTGCAACATGCTGTAATACAGCATCAAGTTAACTTTGCACGTTCTCTTTACCGTCCTCCTATGCCTGCATAATCGCAGGGTAGGTGTATTTAAAATCTAGTTATTTAGCTTTTTGTCATCTATCTGCTTATAAATTTAATCGTTTTCATTCGTTATTTTTAAATTTAAGTGGAGCAAGTGATGAATCACTTCGCAGTATTAAAATCCGTGTGTATAAGTAGCTTGTTGAGTATTAGTGTCTCTGTACACAGTGCTGAACTAGGTTTAAATGAGGCAATTAACTATGCCTTAAACCATGAGCCCTGGCTTAAAGCTAGCAAGCAAAAACAATCATCAATTGAAGCAAAAAGTATTGCCGCAGGAACCTTACCTGATCCAGTGCTTACATTAGGGTTAATGAACCTACCAACTAATGGTTTTGCTTTTGATCAAGAAAATATGACCCAATTTAAGGTGGGAATTAGCCAATCACTGAGCCGAGGCGATAGCCTAGCACTTCAACAAAAGGCCCTTTCTCAGTCAGCTGCAGCAGAGCCTTGGCTGCGTAAAGATAGACTCGCGCAAGTAAAAACCATAGTTA
Source organism: Pseudoalteromonas sp. DL-6 (assembly GCF_004328665.1). Classification (NCBI taxonomy): domain Bacteria; kingdom Pseudomonadati; phylum Pseudomonadota; class Gammaproteobacteria; order Alteromonadales; family Pseudoalteromonadaceae; genus Pseudoalteromonas; species Pseudoalteromonas sp. DL-6. The sequence goes on along the minus strand of NZ_CP019770.1, from coordinate 2,952,850 downwards.
CTGAGTCATGGCTCAATGCTTATAGAGCGCAACGAAGCATTGCACTAATTGAGCAAGATAAAGCTTTGTTTACTCAGCTCATTGATATTACAGAATCAAGCTATGTAAGCTCGGTGGGCAAAACACGCCAACAAGATATTATTCGAGCGCAATTAGAGTTAACCCGCCTTGAAGATAAATTAATGCAACTGGAGCAGCAGCTACAAGGTGCTAAAAAGCGGCTAACACAATGGTTGCCTATCGCTATGCTGAGCCTGCCTGTCAGTGATGACTTTTCAGAGCTTACAGCATTAAAAAACTACACCGAGTTAGAGTATCAGCAATTAATGACCATGCTATTAAAGCACCCTGCAATTATGGCAATGGATAATGCAATAGTGGCAAAGCAAACTCAAATTAGTGTGGCTGAGCAAGGCTATAAACCGCAAATTGGCGTTAATATGGGGTACGGTTATCGTGATGACATGCCCATGGGTGGCTCGCGAGCAGACCTTTTCTCTGTGGGTATAAGTATTGATTTACCGCTGTTTACCGATAACCGCCAAGACCAACTAGTAAATGCTGCCATTGCTGATAGCGAAGAAGCTAAAACACAAAAATTAATAGCCCTTAAAAAGCTACAAGGGATGTACTTTAAGGAAGTTAGCCAGTTAGCGCGGCTTCATCAGCGCGCCGAGCTTTATCAAGCCAAGCTGCTGCCGCAAATGGCTGAGCAAGCTCAAGCGACCCTAAATGCCTACACTCGCGATGATGGTAATTTCTCAGATGTGATGCAAGCGCGTATTAGTCAATTAAATGCCAAGATAGACGCCCTAAACATTCATGTTGATCAAAAGATAATTATCGCAAGGTTAAATTATTACGCCAGTGCTGATGATACCAGCTTAAAAAACACACCACAGCAGGAGCCGAGCTATGAATACTAATTTAAAATTATTACTGGTGGCTATATGTAGTGCGGCATTAACTACGGGGATATTATTAAGCTTACCTAGTGAGCACTCTATGCCAACTGACAGTAAAGCCAGTAGTAAAAAAGAGCCGCTTTATTGGGTCGCACCTATGGACAGTAATTATCGCCGAGATGAACCTGGTTTATCGCCCATGGGCATGGATTTAGTGCCTGTTTACGAAGAGTCAGACAGTGGCGCAAATGAAGGGCCTGGCAGTATTCAAATTTCACCCACAGTGATTAATAATTTAGGTGTGCGTACCGCCCCTGTTGCGTTTGCTGCACTTGAAAATGAAGTTAACACGGTAGGTTATGTGCAATACAACCAAGACCAGCTAATTCATATTCATCCGCGCGTAGAGGGATGGGTCGAAACCTTATACGTTAAAGCCGCGGGTGATCAGGTTAAACAAGATGAGCCACTTTATACCTTATATTCACCACAGCTAGTGAATGCACAAGAAGAATTTGTGTTAGCGTTAAAGCGCAATAATCCGGTGCTAATTCGTGCCGCTAAAGCCCGTTTAAAATCACTCAATGTGTCTGATGGCTTTATTTCACGTCTGCAAAAAGGTCAGCAAGTACTGCAAAACATAACGTTTTATGCCCGCCAAGGTGGTGTTGTTGATGAACTTAATATTCGTGAAGGATTTTATGTTAAACCTGATACCTCAATGATGAGTATTGCTCAGCTTGATGAAGTATGGGTTGAGGCTGAGGTATTTGAGCGCCAAGCAGAACTCATTCGTGTTGGCTTGCCTGTAACCATGACACTCGATTATTTAAGTGGCCAACGCTGGCAAGGGCAAGTGGATTATATTTACCCTACCTTAGATGCTAAAAATCGTACTTTAAGAGTACGTTTGCGCTTTGATAACCAAGGCCATCAGTTAAAGCCTAATATGTTTGCTCAAGTCAGTATTCATAGTCAAGTAGCTGAAAAACAGTTAATCGTACCTAAAGAAGCTGTTATTCGCACTGGTAGCCAAAACCGTGTTGTAGTTGCACTAGGGGAAGGTCGTTTTAAATCGGTCGAGGTAACTTTAGGGCGAAGTGATGCTGCTAATACCGAAATTTTATCAGGTGTTATGGCAGACGATGAAGTGGTTACTTCAGCACAGTTTTTAATTGATTCAGAATCGAGTAAAAACTCTGACTTTAAGCGTATGCAAGCAGTCTCGCATGGCAATATGCAAATGAGTGATACCAACCCAAGCATGGCAACTGTGAATGGAGTGATTAACAGTATTGATGCTAACAATCGAGTTGTGAATATCAGCCGTGAGGCAATTGAAAAGTGGGGGCGTGGACCTGCAACTATGGACTTTGTGTTAGCAAAAAATGTAACGATTGAGGCGTTTAAGCTAAATGATGAAGTTACATTTACCTTTAGTATTGAGCAAGGTGAGTTTGTGATCCATACAATGACTTCTGTGCATGCTATGCATAGTCAGCACGAGTAGGAGTGGTTATGATTACTGCAATTATTCGCTGGTCTGTTGTTAATCGTTTTTTTGTACTGTTACTGACCGCTATATTGATTGGTGGCGGCTTGTATGCTGTAAAAAATACGCCTGTAGATGCTTTACCCGATTTATCCGATGTACAGGTTATTGTTAAAACCTCTTATCCTGGGCAAGCACCGCAAGTAGTACAGGATCAGGTTACATTTCCTATAACCACGGCGATGTTATCGGTACCTGGCGCGCAAACAGTGCGAGGCTTTTCGTTTTTTGGTGACTCCTACGTATACGTTATTTTTGATGAAGACACCGATTTATATTGGGCGCGAAGCCGTGTTCAAGAGTATTTAAGCCAAGTATCTGCGCGCTTACCTAGTACGGCAATTGCAGAGCTAGGCCCGGATGCCACCGGCGTTGGCTGGGTATATTTATATGCACTCACTGATACCACCGGTAAGCATGACATAAGCCAACTACGTAGTTTACAAGATTGGTTTTTAAAATTTGAACTGCAAACTGTACCCGGTGTGTCCGAAGTGGCATCGGTAGGCGGTATGGTCAAACAATACCAAGTAAACGTTCAGCCCGATAAGCTTCGTGCTTATGGTATTCCGCTAAGCCTTATTCAAACTGCCATTAAGCAAGGCAATCAAGAAATGGGTGCATCGGTAGTTGAGATGGCAGAAGCTGAATACATGGTCACCAGTACTGGCTACGTAAAAAGTGTTGCTGATTTAGAAGCCATTCCTTTAGGTATAAACGCTAACGGTACTGCACTACAGTTACGTGATGTTGCTAATGTGCGTCTAGGTCCGCAAATGCGCCGCGGTGTTGCCGAGCTTAACGGCGAAGGCGAGGTGGCAGGTGGCGTAGTGGTTATGCGTTTTGGTGAAAACGCGCAAAAAACCATAGAGCTCGTTAAAGCTAAATTAGAGTCACTTAAAAAAGGGCTACCAGAGGGGGTTGAAATTGTACCTGTGTACGACCGCTCTCATTTAATAAAAGACGCAGTTGATAACCTCACCTCTAAATTAATGGAAGAGCTTATTGTAGTGGCTTTAGTGTGTGTGGTGTTTTTATTCCATGTACGCTCATCGCTGGTGGCTATTATTACCTTACCGTTAGGCATACTCACCGCTTTTATTATTATGTATTGGCAGGGAATTAACGCCAATATCATGTCATTAGGCGGGATTGCTATTGCGATTGGTGCTATGACTGATGGTGCGATTGTGATGATTGAAAACATGCACAAGCACATGGAGAAAAAACCGCTAACAGATGAAAACCGTTGGCAAGTGGTGATTGACTCTGCCAGTGAAGTTGGGCCTGCGTTATTTTTTAGCTTATTAATAATTACCGTGAGTTTTATGCCGGTATTTATTTTAGAAGCTCAGGAAGGACGAATGTTTGCGCCATTAGCGTACACAAAAACCTATGCAATGGCGGCCTCGGCCGGATTAGCAATTACCTTAGTACCCGTGCTGATGGGTTATTTCATTCGTGGTAAGGTGATCTCTGAAAATAAAAATCCAGTTAACCGTTTACTGGTAAATAGTTATAAGCCGCTGTTAAATCTAGTATTAAAATTTCCGAAAAGTACCTTGCTGATTGCGCTAGTTATCACTTTAATGGGCTTTTATCCGATAAATAAAATAGGCAGTGAATTTATTCCACCTCTTGATGAGGGGGATCTAATGTATATGCCGACTACTTATCCAGGAATTTCAATAGGTAAGGCGCGCGAGCTATTGCAGCAAACCGATAAATTGATTGCCACTGTGCCCGAGGTGAAAACCGTATTTGGTAAAATTGGACGAGCGGAAACGGCAACTGATCCGGCACCACTGACCATGATTGAAACCTTCATACAGTTTAAGCCTAAAGATCAGTGGCGCGAAGGCATGACCACTGAAAAACTCAAACAAGAGCTGGATGCTTTAGTTAAGTTTCCTGGGCTGACTAACGCTTGGGTAATGCCAATTAAAACGCGGATAGATATGCTGGCTACAGGGATTAAAACTCCTGTGGGTATAAAAGTAGCGGGGCCAAATTTGAATAAGATTCAAAAAATAGGTCAACAAATAGAGATATTACTTAAAGATCTTCCCGGTACAGCGTCTGTTTACTCAGAGCGTGTAGCGGGTGGGCGTTATATTAAGGTAGATATTAACCGTGAAAAAGCAGCGCGCTACAGTTTAAATATTGCTGATGTGCAACAAGTAGTCGCAACCGCTATTGGTGGCATGAACGTGACTGAAACGGTTGAGGGTCAAGAGCGCTACCCGGTTAATATTCGTTATCCGCAAGCGTACCGTAACTCCCCCGAAGAACTGATGCTTTTACCTATAGTTACTCCAACGGGGCAACGAATTGCACTTGCTGATGTGGCGGATGTATTTATTAGTGATGGTCCGCCTGGCATAAAAAGTGAAAATGCCCGTTTAAATGGTTGGAGCTTTATTGATATTAAAGATACTGATATTGGTAGCTATGTAGCAAATGCTCAACAATTATTGAATGAGCAGCTTATTTTACCTGCTGGATACTCTATAACTTGGGCTGGGCAATACGAATACATGGAGCGCGCTAAAGCTAAACTGAGTTATGTGTTGCCGCTTACCTTAGCCATTATTGTAGTGCTGCTTTATCTTAACTTTAGAAGCTTCACCGAGGTATTTATCATTATGGCGACTTTACCACTAGCAATGATAGGTGGCATTTGGCTAATGTACTTAGAAGGCTTTAACTTCTCTGTTGCTGTGGGGGTCGGCTTTATTGCCCTTGCAGGGGTAGCTGTTGAAATTGGCGTTATTATGTTGGTGTATTTAAACCAAGCTTATAAAGCGCAGATAGAGGCCGCTTCTCAAGTGGGAAAAAGCTTGAGTATTGAGCAGCTTAAGCATGCCATATTAGAAGGCGCCGGTTTACGTGTTCGCCCGGTAATGATGACGGTAGCAACCATAGTAATTGGCCTATTACCTGTATTATATGGCACCGGCACGGGGAGTGAAGTAATGAGCCGTATAGCGGCACCTATGGTCGGTGGTATGTTCAGTGCTATTGTTTTAACACTGCTGGTGTTGCCTGCTGTGTATTTATTGTGGCGAAAGCGAAACCTATAATATTTACATTGGTTGTGTAACTTGTACTGAAAATATCAGTACAAGTTAGGCAACTTTTTTTTATCCACTGATTTTATTGTGTTTTTTATTGGCATGATTCACGCATCTATTTAATCATTAGGGTTAAAAAGTAAGGAACGCACATGCAAGTAAAAACAATTCAAGAAGTGTTCGATTGGACCGTTCAATTTCATACACAAATGGCGGCTAATTTCTTTAGTGTTAGGGAGTTAATGGGTGAGCGCAATGTGGCGCTGGCTGATTATTGTGTTGATTATGAAAAAAAGCTCGCAGAGGATTTAATTGGATTCAAGGCAATCAGCGAAATTAATACCTTAAACACCTACTGTTATGAATACTTTTTAGAAAATAACGAGATTGTTCAATTTACTGATTTAGACCGAGACCAAGATCTTAATGCACAAGCGATTCAAGAATACTTATCTACGCAGCATCAAAAAGTGCTGGATGTTTATAGTTACTTATCGGATAAGGCTCAATCGCCCGAGGCGCAAGAAAAGTTAAATCAGCTTCATGAATTAGAAGAGCAAGGTTTGAAGCAAATGATGCAAAGTATTAATCGTCACGCTGATATGTAGCTTTAAGAGTTACTCATAAAAAGGGCGCTATAGCTAGCGCCTTTTTTGTGTTTTGAATTATAAAGCAAATTTAACTTTGTTCTATATCAACCACTAAGTCGCTAGTAATTGATTCAAGTGCGTTAATAACCTCTTCTTTATTCAGTCCGTTAGGTAGGCTCACGGTGGCAACGGCACTAAATATAGGCACTCCCCAGTTTGGCGCACTTTGCTGCCTAGAATTTAAGTTTGTAATATTCGCGCCTTTATGGCGAATAACACTTGCCAGCTCTTGCACTATACCAGGGCGATCATTACCGGTAATCACAAAATTAAGTTGCTCCAGCTCTACAGGCTCAATTTCAATGTTACCCTTTTCAATACGAACATCTAACTTAGGAAGCCCGTTAAGCGCATCTTGAAATGTCTGTAAATGCTCTTCAGCTACTTCAACTTGAATGATGCCTGCAAAGTGACCGAGTAAGTGACTTAAATTACTGCTTAACCAATTGCCGTGGTTTTCCAATATAACCGATGAAATACTTTCTACTAAACCGGGGCGATCTTCCCCTAAAATAGTTATTACCAACTGCTTCATAATAGTTCTCTTTTTTAAGCCCAAATGAAAAAAATAAATGCATAGGCATTAAGTGATGCGATCTAATGTATGTGATTCTAAATGTATGTAAAAGCTAACCACAAAAGGATTGTTACAGCTTAAGAGGTTACTTTATTGTTGTTATATTAGATGCCCATTGAGTATTGTCTTGGATAAATAGTTTGTCCAATTAATAATTGATTTAGTTCATAAATAACGCATAAATAAATACAATTACTACTACAAACAATACTTTAATATTATTTAAAATCGCAATTTAGCCTAAAATCCGCTCATAAAGCTGAAAATTTAATCTGCAAAGATGAACAGACTCTGTATAAGTAAAGAATTATTACGACTGTAACATTACTGTCACTTTGATGAAATATAATGCGCCCAACGTTAAGATATAAGGGTGTTTTGATGACTTCAAATCCGAATAAACCGACTTTTAATACGGATCGAAGCCGTCTATTTAAAGACCGGTTTGCTAAGTTTGGCATAACCGCTGGCGGTATAATGGTATTAATAGCACTGCTATTAATCTTTTTTTACCTTCTTTATGTAGTGCAGCCTATTTTTGAGTCAGCCAAAGTTGAAAAGCGCGCTAGCTTTAATGTTGCTAATACTGAGCAAATAGTAGGGCTTGGTGTTGAAGAGCAAACTGAGGTTGCTTACTTACTTGATAATCAAGGTCAAGTTAACTTCTATAGTGTTGATAAAGCACAGTTTGGTAAAAAACTAAAAACACTTAATGCCACTTTACCCGCGCAGGTAACTAGTTTTGCAAATAGTGCTCCTTTTCAAGGGCATTATGCGTATGGCTTAGAAAACGGCACCGTGACTATTGTCGCGCCTAAGTTTTTAGTTACCTTCCCTAATAATGAACGTAAATTAACCCCGCGTTTAGGTTATCCTCTGGGGGAAATGGCACTCGAAGTTGATGAGCAAGGTGCCGCTATTAAGCGTTTTGCCTTTAGCCATTATGAAGACAAAACAGCCGTGGTGGCACTTACCGCCGATAAACGAGTGGTATTTAGTAGCTTTGTAGCCGAAGAAAACATGTTCACTGGTGAAGTTGAATGGCAAGTGGAACGCACTGAACTTAACGTTGATGGTCGCGTAGATGAGCTATTAATGTCGCCAGATACCACCCGCACCTTTGTTCGTTCTGCTAATCAAATTTACGTATTCGATACTCGCTACCCAAGTGAAGTTGAGCAAATTCAATTATTATCTGCCAATGAAGAAAACGCCAATATAGTGTCATCGCAATTATTGGCGGGTGCAAACTCACTGATGTTGGCCAATGATAATGGTGAAATATCGCAGTGGTTTGAAATCAATACAGATTCAGGACGTGAGTTTCAAAAAATCCGTTCATTTGAAACGACTAAGCAAAGTAAGCTGAATATTTTTACCGAGTTTTACCGTCGCACCTTTTTTACAACCGGTCAAAATGGTGAATTAGGGCTTTATTACACAACCAGCGAAGCAAAGTTATGGCAAGGTAAAGTCAGTGACGGTGCAATTGAACAATTTGCTATTGCTCCGCGTTCAAATGCGGCGCTAATTTTAGCTGATAATAAGCTAACGGTTTTAGAAATTCATAACGAGCACCCAGAAGTAACGTGGTCAGCGCTTTGGCAAGAAGTGTGGTACGAAGGCTACCCTGAACCCGGCTATATTTGGCAATCTACTTCTGCCAGTGATGATTTTGAATCGAAATTTTCACTAGTACCTATTTCATTTGGTACTTTAAAAGCAGCGCTTTATGCGATGTTATTTGCAGTACCTATTGCTATATCAGCCGCTATTTATACTGCTTATTTTATGTCGAGCGAATTGCGTCGCGTGGTTAAGCCGACGGTTGAAATAATGGAAGCTCTACCAACGGTTATTCTAGGCTTTTTAGCTGGCTTGTGGTTAGCGCCTTTAATTGAAGAGCACTTGCCGGCTATTGTTGGTTTACTGGTGTTACTGCCATTAGGTATTTTAGCAACGGCGTTAGGCTGGACTAAATTACCTGCGGTTATTCGCCATAAAATTCCTGAAGGTTCACATTCAATTTTACTAATACCTGTGGTGTTATTTATTGGTTGGTTGTCGTTTGCGATGAGCGAAAGTATCGAACTATGGATGTTTGATGGCAATGTGCGTCAATACCTAACTAATGAATTAGGCATGACCTTCGATCAGCGTAATTCATTAGTAGTAGGTATTGCGATGGGCTTTGCGGTTATTCCCACTATTTTCTCAATTGCCGAAGATGCGGTATTTAGTGTGCCTAAGCATTTATCAAATGGCTCGTTAGCGTTAGGTGCAACGCAGTGGCAAACCCTAATTCGCGTGGTGTTACTAACGGCCAGCCCAGGTATTTTCTCTGCGGTAATGATGGGATTAGGCCGTGCCGTAGGCGAAACTATGATTGTACTTATGGCTACCGGTAATACCCCGATTATGGATTGGAGTATTTTCCAAGGCATGCGTACTTTAGCCGCTAATATCGCCGTCGAAATGCCAGAGTCGGAAGTAGGGAGTTCGCATTACCGAATTCTATTCTTAGCCGCCTTTGTATTATTCATATTCACCTTTATTTTCAACACCGTTGCTGAGTTTGTTCGTCAGCAGCTGCGTGAAAAATACAGCTCAATGTAAGTGGAGAAACACGACATGGTAAAGCAGTGGTTTAGGTCTGGTTCTCCTTGGATTTGGATGACCGGTGGTGCTGTCAGCATCAGTTTAATTTCAGTAATTGGTTTACTCGCCATGATTGCATGGAAGGGGTTAAGCTTTTTTTGGCCATCTCAAGTTATGCAGTATGAGCTTGAAGGCTCAATTGCGAAGCAAACCGTTATTGGTGAAATTTATGACCGTGAATTGGTACCTAAGTCGCGTTTAGCGGCAACCGGTATTGATGTTTCTAAATTTGAAAAAGATGAGGTTGAGCGTTTACTAATTAAAACAGGTAACCGTGAGTATGTTGATTTAGATTTTCGCTGGATACTCGAAACCGATATTAAACAAAGTTCAGCACCCAAAGCACTCGCGGTATTCGAGCGCAGTAAAAACGGTAATTTTTACGGGTATGTAGAAAGCGTCATTAAAGACGGTCAGACGGTAACAGCAGATAAAGTAGAAACCTTACATGACCTTGTAGAGCGTGCAGTCGACTTAAATGACGAAGCGCTTGATTTACAAAATGGCGACATAGGACATATAAACTATGAGCTAGAGCGTTTACGTTTACAAGAAAAAGCCTACTTGCTTGATAACGAGCTAACTGACGAGCGTGTTGCTGAGCTTGCTCAAGCGCGTGCTGATTTACGTGCACAATATGGTGAATTAGAAAAAGAGCTATTCGCACTGCGTAAACAAGCTAAACGTGATCAAGTAACCGTAAAAGATATGCGTGGTGAGGTTGTTACTATCCCGCTTTATCAAGTGTTGGATGTATGGTTTCCAAACGATATGGGCTTTTTTGCTAAACTAGGTCATTACTTTGTGCAGTTAGGTAAGTTTGTTGCAGATGACCCACGTGAAGCTAATACCGAAGGCGGCGTATTTCCTGCTATTTTTGGTACGGTATTTATGGTGATGTTAATGGCTGTGATTGTAACGCCATTTGGCGTGGTTGCTGCTATTTACTTACATGAATATGCAGCCAAAAATGCAATTACTAAAATGATCCGTATTGCGGTTATTAACTTGGCGGGTGTTCCGTCTATTGTATACGGTGTATTTGGCTTAGGTTTCTTTGTTTATATGGTTGGTGGTAGTGTTGACCAATTATTTTATCCAGAGTCATCGCCTACCCCTGTGTTTGGTACCCCAGGTGTTTTATGGTCAGCACTTACCTTGGCGATATTAACGTTGCCAGTAGTGATAGTGTCTACCGAAGAAGGTTTATCTCGTATTCCAAGCACGGTCCGTGATGGTTCGCTAGCACTGGGCGCGACTAAGGTAGAAACGCTATGGCGAATCATAATTCCTATGGCCAGTCCTGCAATTATGACGGGTTTAATTTTAGCGGTTGCTCGTGCAGCGGGTGAGGTTGCACCACTTATGCTGGTGGGTGTGGTAAAAATGGCGCCAACGCTGCCGCTTGATGGTAACTTCCCATATATACATTTAGACAGAAAATTCATGCACTTAGGTTTTCATATTTACGATGTTGGCTTTCAAAGCCCGAACGTTGAAGCGGCGCGTCCGCTGGTATATGCAACGGCCTTTTTGTTAGTGTCGGTTATTATTACCCTTAACATCACCGCCATTGGTATACGTAACCATTTACGTGAAAAATTCAGATCGCTTGAGCATTAATTTAGTATAGGTAACAAACATGATTACAGTCGCTCCAAAAGTAAACCAAGCAAAGCCAAGCTTGAAGTTAGATTTAAATAATTTAACAGACGAACAAAAAGCGCTAGAAATTAAAGATCTCGACCTTTACTACGGTGATAAACAAGCACTGAGTAAAGTAAATATGAATATTCCTAAAGGCCAAGTAACGGCATTTATCGGCCCGTCGGGTTGTGGTAAATCAACCTTATTACGTTGTATTAACCGCATGAACGACTTGGTAGATATTTGTCGTATTGAAGGCGAAATCATGCTGCATGGGCAAAATATTTACGATAAAAGCGTTGATGTTGCAGCGCTTCGCCGTAATGTTGGCATGGTGTTCCAGCGCCCAAACCCATTTCCAAAATCAATTTATGAGAATGTGGTATATGGTCTTCGCCTGCAAGGCATTAAAGAAAAGCGTAAGCTTGATGAAGTGGTCGAGCAATCGCTTCGCGGTGCAGCTCTTTGGGATGAAGTAAAAGATAGACTTCACGATAGCGCATTTGGTTTATCGGGCGGTCAGCAGCAACGTTTAGTGATTGCTCGCTCTATTGCGATTGAGCCAGAGGTATTACTGCTTGATGAGCCAACATCAGCACTGGATCCGATTTCAACGTTAGTAATCGAAGAACTAATTAATGATTTAAAGAATAAATTTACTGTGGTTATTGTTACTCACAACATGCAACAAGCAGCTCGTGTTTCTGATCAAACAGCGTTTATGTATATGGGGGAGCTGATTGAGTATTCAGATACCAATACCTTGTTTACAACGCCTACAAAGAAAAAAACGGAAGATTATATTACCGGTCGCTACGGCTAGTCGGATTAAAACGCGAAAGCAATAAATTATTAAAGAAGGTCATTATGGAACACAACATTAATAAACATATTTCTGGTCGTTTTAATCAAGAACTAGAAGATGTCCGTAACCATGTGCTAAGCATGGGTGGACTGGTTGAGCAGCAACTAAATAGTGCCCTTGACGCGGTAAGTCAAAACGATGCGGTACTAGCACAAAAAGTGCGTGAGAATGATTATAAAGTTAATGCAATGGAAGTGAGTATTGATGAAGACTGTACTCGCATTATCGCGCGTCGTCAGCCAGCTGCTAGCGACCTGCGTTTAGTGGTGGCAATTGCAAAAACCATTGCCGATTTAGAGCGAATTGGTGATGAAGCTAAGCGAATTGCTAAAGTTGCACTAGACTCATTTACTAAGGATCAACAAGATTTATTAGTAAATATCGAAAATATGGGACGCCAAGTATCTAAAATGTTGCATGACGTTTTAGATGCATTTGCACGTATGGATGTGCAACGTGCATTTGAAGTGCATAAAGAGGATGCCAAAGTGGATAGGGAATATGAAGCAATCACCCGTCAAATAATGACTTACATGATGGAAGATCCGCGCTCAATTCCAAAAATTATGGATTTAGTATGGTCTGTTCGCTCATTAGAGCGCATCGGTGATCGCTGTCAAAACATCGCTGAATATATTATCTATTTTGTAAATGGAAAAGATATTCGTCATACATCTCAAGAAGATATAGAGAAGTCTTTGTAATTTTGAACCATCATCCTTTTTAATTATAGGGATGAATATTCATTTTTCTTTTAGTCTGCTGGTCATTGAGCAATAAAAAGCGTTCACAATCGAGCTTAATGCTGTAAAATTCACGCTGATCAGCATACTAAATTGATTTAAGGGTCAGTTATGCATACAAACGCGTTTCTAGGAGTATTTGCAAAATCTCCTATAAAACCAATGGAAGAACATATCCGAAAGGTTCATCAAGCTAGTAAAACCTTGATACCTTTTTTCAATCACGTTTTTAAAGAAGAATGGCAACAAGCTGAAGAGCTACGTTTAACTATTCGAAACTTAGAGCGTGAAGCCGATGAAATGAAAAGAAACATACGCCTACAATTACCGCGTGGATTATTCATGCCGGTAGAGCGTACAGATCTGCTCGAATTAGTAACCCAACAAGACAAAATTGCTAATAAAGCAAAAGACATTGCTGGGCGCGTAATTGGTCGTGAGATGATCATACCAAAAGAGATTCAAGAAGACTTTTTGGCATATGTAACTCGTTGTGTAGATGCAACTAAACAAGCATCTAAAGCGATTAATGAATTAGAAGAATTGTTAGAAACAGGCTTTAAAGGCAGAGAAGTAACTCTGGTTGAAAAAATGCTTGTTGAATTGGATGCCATAGAACAAGACACGGATGAAATGCAAATTAAAATACGCCGTCAACTACGTAAAGTAGAAGATGGGCTAAATCCAGTTGATGTAATGTTTTTATACAAAATCATTGAATGGGTTGGCGAGCTTGCAGATATTGCAGAGCGCGTAGGATCACGTCTTGAGCTGATGTTAGCTCGTTAATTTAAAATCAGTTCAAACACGAAAGATTAAGGTTACACAATGGATATCATTGCATCTTACGGCACGGTATTAATTTTAATTGCCGCAGCAGTCGGCTTTTTTATGGCTTATGGTATTGGCGCAAACGACGTTGCCAATGCGATGGGTACATCGGTGGGTTCAAAAGCACTTACCATTAAACAAGCGATTTTTATCGCGATGATTTTTGAATTCGCAGGTGCTTATTTAGCAGGGGGTGAAGTAACATCAACAATTCGTAAAGGGATTATTGATGCGACCCCATTTGCTGACATTCCTGAACTGATGGTTTTAGGTATGATCGCCTCTTTATTCGCCGCTGGCAGTTGGTTATTAATGGCCTCGTTTTTAGGTTGGCCGGTATCGACGACTCATTCAATCATTGGCGCTATCATTGGTTTTGCTCTTGTTGCAGTAGGCACAGAGGCTATTCAATGGGGTAAGGTTGCCGGTATCGTAGGTAGCTGGATTGTAACGCCGGCGATATCTGGTTTTATAGCGTACTTAATATTTATGAGTGCGCAAAAGCTGATTTTTGACACCGATGCTCCACTTAAAAATGCAAAGCGCTTTGTACCAATATACATGGGTTTAGCTGGCTTTATTATGGCACTTGTGACCATTAAAAAAGGCTTAAAGCACATTGGTATTAATTTAGGTACATTTGAAGGTTTTGCTATTTCTATTGGTATAGCGGTACTAGTTGCTGTTATTGGTAAAATTGCTATTTCTCGTTTAAATATCGATCCTAAAGCGGATAGAGAAATGCAGTTTAACAATGTAGAAAAAGTGTTTGCGGTACTTATGGTGCTAACTGCTTGTTGTATGGCATTTGCTCATGGTTCTAACGACGTTGCTAACGCAATTGGACCTCTAGCTGCTGTTGTAAACATTGTTGAAAACAATGGTGAAATTGCTAAAAAGGCGGCTATCGCTTGGTGGATATTACCACTAGGTGGTTTAGGTATTGTTGCCGGTCTTGCTATTTTAGGTAAAAAAGTAATTAAAACCATTGGTGAAGGTATTACCCATTTAACACCAAGTCGTGGTTTTGCTGCTGAATTAGCCGCGGCCTCTACGGTTGTTATTGCATCGGGCACAGGCTTACCTATCTCAACCACACAAACCCTAGTGGGCGCTGTGTTGGGCGTAGGTATGGCACGTGGTATTGCCGCACTTAACATGGGTGTAATAAGAAATATTGTAGTTTCTTGGGTAATTACATTGCCAGTTGGTGCTGCCCTTGCTATTGTTATTTTCTACGTACTAAGAACCGCTTTTGGGGTTTAATAAAAAGTACTTAAAAGACTTTTAGCTTGAAAAGATCTCAACGCCCTTGGTGTTGGGGTCTTTTTATTTGTGGAAAGAAAAATGACCAATCTCCCTAGTATTAAACAGCTGCAGTATTTATTAGCTGTGCATCAACATCAACATTTTGGCCGAGCAGCCAGTGCTTGTTTTATCGGTCAGTCTACGCTGAGTACCGCGATTCAAAACCTAGAAGAAACTTTAGGATGTCAGCTTATAGAGCGAGAAAATCGCAGCCTAATGTTTACCACCATTGGTGAAGAGGTGGTTGAGCGTTCAAGAAAAATAATCAACGATACAATTAGTTTAAAAGAGTTAACTAAAAGCTTTTTAACACCGCTTAGTGGTACATTAACGGTGGGTGTTATTCCTACTATAGCCAGCTTTATCGCAGCGCCTTTATATCATTTTTGTCAGCAAACATTTGTAGATTTAGAGTTGGTATTAATTGAAGACACCAGCGACAAGCTTCTCGACAAGTTAGAACATGGGCAAATTGATTTAGCATTATTAGCGCTGCCCTACGAAACCGATAAATTTCATACCCAAGTATTAGCACAAGATCACTTTAGCTTAGTGCATCATAAAGATTACATGCCAGCTAAAGGTATTGAAGACTTTAATTTACTACCAGAAGCCAGTGTATTCTTGCTTGAGCGAGAGCACTGTATGACAGGGCATGCGCTTAGTGCGTGTCATTTAAACCGCTCTAGTTGTATAAACCCCTTTGAGGCGGCTAGCCTTCATACCTTATTGAGTATGGTTGAGTATAAACTTGGCGTGACGTTTTTACCGCAAATGGCAATTAACGCGGGTATTTTAGAGAACAAAGATATGCTTGCTACACCATCGCAAGGTGATGCCTATCGTGATATTGGTGTATTGTGGCGCAAAACAACGGGGCGCATTCGTGACTTTAAATTGTTTAGCCAACAATTAGAGGTTTTTTTGAAAAAGCAGTGCAGTGTTGATTTTAAATAGATAAAAAAAAGCGTATTTTAATTAATACGCTAAATAACACGGGGGAATTAAAGTGGCTGCTTGTGCTGGCCGTGATAGCTTTCTAGCGGCGGTAAAAATAGTAAGTAAACCCAAACAACTACATTAAAGTAAGGGACTAGCCCAAGCACTGTAAAGGTTTTTACAGGGTAACCCTTGATCTGAGCATATTTGTAACATTGAAGCGCAATAGCAAAGTGTATAAACAATAATAACGTGATTAGTTGCGTCATAAACATCCTCCTTATGCCCTATGTCCACCTTTAAAAGTATAGACATCTAGACGATAAGAAATAAAGATGTCATGTAAAATCAAGGTAATCACTTAATTTTCATGACATTGTGCTGCCGATAAGCAAAGTATAGGTTAGATAGGCAAATTTGAAAGTAATAAATTGCTTAAATTTGTTTATTAATGTTTATAGTGACGTGAGGGTGTCTTGATAAAAAATAGGATTATTTTTTATTTTTTCTAACTCAATCAATACCTTGTCAATAGGTACAGGGCGAGCAATAAAGTAACCTTGCCCGTAGTCGATACCAATTTCTTTAAGTGCAAAAAACACTTCTGCGGTTTCAACATATTCGGCTACAGAGCGCTTATCTAGTGAGCGACTGATGTCATTTATGGCCTTTACTAGCGCTAAATCAATGGAGTCATTAAGCATATCGCGAACAAATGAGCCGTCAATTTTTACGTGTTGAGCTGGTAATTGTTTAAGGTAATTAAAAGTACTGAAGCCGGTGCCAAAGTCATCAATTGAAAAGTGGCAGCCTAAATTATTTAGCCGCTCAATCATTTTACGCGTCGCCGCTAAATTATTAATACTGGCCGACTCGGTTATTTCAAAAATAATTTTCGCCGGAGATACTTTATACTTCTCAAGGGTCGACTCTATTAATGGCAATAAACGCTCATCTAAAAATGACTGTGCCGATAAGTTTATTGCAACTTGAAGAAGCTCTGGATGTGCAGCAACACTCGCAATGCTGTTACGAATAACACATTGGTCCATTAAAAAGGTATCGTTAAGCATTTCCAATGAGGGAATAAATTGATTTGGGTAAATAAGCTCGCCATCGAGTTTTAACCTTAGCAGTACTTCAAAATAGGCAACTTGATTGGTTTTAAAATCCCAAATGGGTTGGTAATGAAGCTCTATACTGTCTTGTTGGAGTGCTTGGCGTACTCCATGACCCCATTCTAAACCCGTTTGCAGCGCATTGTTTTCACCATCTTGTTTTGAATAGCAATGTACTAAGTTACGGCCTAAATTTTTAGCAATATATAACGCAATATCTGACTGCTTTAAGCATTCATTTGGATCGCAGTTATCAGCAGTGATTTGGGTTAAACCAATCGAGCAACTAATTGAATAGATTTGCTCTTCAGATTTAAATTGGTTGCCTTCAATGGCACTACAAATTCCTTCTGCGATTAAATGTGCATCCAATAAATTGGTATTTTTAAGTATCACCGCAAATTCATCACCACCAACACGGCAGATCAGATGCTCATTACTAATATTGGCAATAAACAGCTGAGCCACTTCTTTTAAAACAATATCACCTTGTTGGTGACCTTTGCTGTCGTTGATTATTTTAAAGTGATCAAGGTCGATATAAATAAGTGCATGTTCAATATTTGTATGGGTATTTTCGCTCTGGCAAATATAGTTAAGCTGTTGGTCAAAATAATACCGGTTGTGTAGGCCGGTTAAAGTATCATGCAATGCCAGATGGCGTAATTGCAGCTCTGCTTGCTTGCGCTCATGAATATTATCGAGTGTGGCGGTAATAGTAGCGTTGTTGCTGCTATTTTTTATTAACTGAAGCCGACATTCAACCCACACTGAATTACCATTTTTTTGGCTTAGTTTAACTTCTATTTTTTGTTTGTTTGCGCCACCTTGTAAAATATCATCAATCGTCGCTTGTAATGACTGTTTATATTCTGTGGTACAAAATGCAGTGAGTGGTTGTTGTAAGGTCGACTTAACTCCAAAGCCGCTCAGAGATTCCCACGCAGGGTTTATAAAGCGAATATTCCCTTGTTGGTCTAATTCAAGTACAACTGTGTTTAGGTGCAATAAAATACGTTGATGCGCTGAAAATAGGTCGCGATACTTTACTTCACTAATACTTAGCTGCTGTACCTTATTAGCAAATTCAGCATAGCTGACCATAAAGTCTTCACGACGAGCTGCGTGATCACAGACTTTATTTAAAAATGAGGGGTCGTAAGGGGCGCGAATAAAGTCGGTAACGCCTGAAAGTAATAACTGCTCGGCGTAATCGGCATCGTTTTTATCAATAATAGTAACAATGGCTTGCTGAGGGTTATGCTGTAGGATCTTTTCGACTAATTGATTTGAGCTCTCAGCGTGTGCTGCAGTGGCATCAAGTAGCACGATAGCAAACGGCTGCTGATTATAGGCACTGAGCGCGTCTTTTTCGTTAGTAACATGAGTAATTGCAAAGTTAAGCTTTAATTGTTCACTCATGTCGTTTGCTCTGCTGGTAAAGGGTTCTAATAACAACAGGTTTAAGCGACTGCTTTTTTCTAAATGACTCGACAGCACATTTGCTAGTATTTGCGGCAATATATCTTGGCGCTCAAAAGGCAGTACTGCATCAATGCCATAGCTACGCGCGGTGGTTTCAGCGATACGCTCACAATAAATGGGCGGAATTAGCAAAATAGGCGTGTTTTTCGGCGTGTTTAGCAAACCAGAGCGGATCATACGTGAAAACCGCCAACCATCAATTTTACCTACATCTAAGCCGGTTATGATTATATTTACGCTTTGGTTCTTTAAGATTTTTAACGCATCTTGGCTGTCTGAGGCTTCAATAAACTCAAACACACTAAGCCTCTCCAGCGTGGCACGTATAGTCTGGCGCTCATCATTACTTGCATTTAATATTAGCAATTTAAGCTGTTTTGCCACTTAGGTACCACTCCGAGAAATGCAGATAATAATTCAATTAGTAAGAGTAATGATATTTAGCGATAAGAACAAGCGTATTTAACCGCTATTTTAAATGTAGTTCATTGATAGCTAATTAGGGAGAATATAGGGGTTATCTTGAGCTTCATTAGTAATAGTAATTAGGGAGAATATAGGGGTTATCTTGAGCTTCATTAGTAATAGTAATACACTTGGCGCGATTTTAAATGATGTGGAATTCTAACAATGCGCGTAGCTGATTTTAGCTTTGACTTACCTGATGAATTAATTGCTCGTTTTCCTAAAGCAGATAGAACCAGTAGCCGTTTATTGAGCTTAGACGGGCCGAGTGGTGCTGTTGAGCATAAAATATTTAGTGACATTCTTGAGCTTGTAAACGAAAACGACTTACTGGTTTTTAACAACACCAAAGTAATACCTGCGCGTATGTTTGGTCAAAAAGAATCTGGCGGTAAAGTTGAGGTGCTGGTAGAACGCGTATTAGACGAACACCGCGTGCTCGCTCACATTCGCGCGAGTAAATCGCCAAAGCCGGGTAATGTACTCATTTTAGAGGGCAAAGCAAAAGCTATTATGGTGGCACGCCACGATACGTTATTTGAGCTTGAGTTTGACCGCAGTGAAAATGTGCTCGACATTTTAAATGATGTGGGTCATATGCCGCTTCCTCCTTACATTGACCGCCCAGATAACGAAGCGGATCGTGAGCGTTACCAAACAGTATATGGTGAAAAGCCAGGCGCGGTTGCGGCACCAACAGCAGGCCTTCATTTTGACGATAAACTCATGACTGCGCTTAAAGACAAAGGCGTACAAATGGCGTTTGTTACCTTGCATGTTGGTGCAGGTACATTCCAGCCAGTTAGGGTAGAAAGTGTTGATGAGCACATCATGCACTCTGAATATATTGAAGTACCGCAAGATGTGGTGGATGCGGTTGCAAGCACTAAAGCCAAGGGCGGGCGTGTGATTGCGGTAGGTACAACTTCAGTTCGTTCACTTGAGTCGGCAGCAAAAATACATGGCGGCAAGTTAGATACTTACTTTGGTGATACCGATATTTTTATTTTTCCGGGTTATCAATTTAATGTTGTTGATGCCATGGTCACCAACTTCCATTTACCTGAATCAACCTTAATTATGCTGGTCAGTGCCTTTGCAGGACAAGACAATATTATGGGTGCCTACAATACTGCAATTGAACAACAGTATCGCTTTTTTAGCTATGGCGATGCAATGTTTTTGACCCGTAAATAATTTACAGCGTTATCGGTTTTTATTTTACTCCCAAGCACAGTGAATTTTTCACTGCTAATAGTAATAGGATGGTAAAAAGGGTAGAATCGAGCGGTTAAATTATAGCTTGTTGGACTGTTTTTCCGACACAGAGGATATTATGAAATTTGAATTAGACTGCACCGATGGCAAAGCACGCCGCGGTCGCTTGATTTTTGACCGAGGTGTAATAGAAACACCAGCGTTTATGCCTGTAGGTACTTACGGCACGGTTAAAGGCATGACACCTGATGAAGTTAAAGCAACGGGTGCACAAATCTGTTTAGGCAATACATTTCACTTAATGTTGCGCCCTGGCACTGAAATCATCAAACAGCACGGTGATTTACACGACTTTATGAACTGGGACTTCCCAATTCTTACTGATTCAGGCGGTTTCCAAGTATTTAGCCTTGGCGCAATGCGTAAAATCACTGAAGAAGGCGTAATGTTCCAATCGCCTGTAAATGGTGACCAAATTATGATGTCGCCAGAGAAATCAATGGAAGTGCAGCGTGATCTCGGCTCAGATATCGTGATGATATTTGACGAATGTACGCCGTACCCTGCCACCGAAAAAGAAGCCAAAGACTCTATGGAGCTTTCTCTTCGTTGGGCTAAGCGTTCAAAAGAAGGGCATGGCGACAACCCATCAGCATTGTTTGGTATTATTCAAGGCGGTATGTATCCTGAGCTTCGTGCACAATCACAAGCGGGTCTTGAAGAAATTGGTTTTGATGGTTATGCATTGGGTGGTTTATCGGTGGGTGAACCTAAAAATGAAATGATTAATATTCTTGATCATTGTGCTTATAAAATGCCAGAAAACAAACCACGTTATTTAATGGGTGTAGGCAAGCCAGAAGACTTAGTTGAGTCGGTTCGTCGCGGTATTGATATGTTTGACTGCGTAATGCCAACGCGTAATGCACGTAATGGTCACTTATTTATTACAACGGGTACCATTAAAATCCGTAACGCAGTGCATAAAACAGATACTGGTCCACTTGATCCTGAGTGTGATTGCCATACCTGTAATAATTATTCGCGCGCCTATTTGCATCATTTAGACAAATGTAACGAAATTTTGGGTGCACGACTAAACACTATCCATAACTTACGATACTATCAACGTGTTATGGAAGGTTTGCGTAATGCTATTAGCGAAGGTCAACTAGAGACATTTGTACACGATTTTTACGCTCGCCGAGGCCAAGAAGTGCCAGAGCTAGCTGATACAACAAATTAAAATTTAAAAATTAAAGAGGAAGTATTATGAGTTTATTTATTTCAAACGCGCATGCAAGCGCTGGCGCACCTGCGGCAGGCGGCGGTATGGAAATGCTAATTATGTTAGCGATTTTTGGTTTGGTTTTTTACTTTTTAATTTACCGCCCGCAAGCAAAGCGCGTAAAAGAGCATAAAAGCTTAATGAGTGCGATGGCAAAAGGCGATGAAGTGCTAACCCAAGGTGGTTTAGTGGGTAAAATCGTAAAAATTGCTGAAGATAAAGACTTCATCGTGATCTCATTAAATGAGCAAGCAGAAGTAACAGTACAAAAATCAGCAGTATCTGCTGTATTGCCTAAAGGCACAATGAAGTCGCTATAAAAATAATAAGGACGACCCCGTGTTAAACAAGTTTCCAATTTGGAAGTATTTACTTGTTTTAGCTGTGTTAGCCATTGGCCTTTTATATGCTTCACCAAACCTGTATGGCCGCGATCCGGCCATACAGGTTTCTGGCGCTAAAGGCACCGATGTTGACCTCAGTGTTGTAGACAAAGTAAACGCAATCCTCAAAAAAGATAACGTTAGCGCTAAATCGACAAAGCTCGAAGACGGGCAAATTCTTGTTCGCTTTAAAAACGTTGAAGACCAACTTAAAGCGCAAGACTTACTGCGTAACTCGCTTAGTAACGATTATATCTCAGCAATTAATATGGCTCCTGCACAACCGGCTTGGTTAAAGTCGCTGGGCGGTAATCCTATGAAGTTAGGCCTAGATTTAAGTGGTGGTGTGCATTTCACCATGGAAATCGATATGGTCACTGCGGTGGATAATCAGTTAGAGCAAATGGAGCAAGATTTTCGTAGCGACCTGCGCGAAGAAAAACTACGTTATCGTAGTGTGCGCCGTGTAGCTGGTACTGAGCGTATGCGTGTAGAAATGCGTAACGAAGAAGATAAAGACGCTGCAGAGCGCTTTTTAGAAAGCCGTTACCCATTAAACGTTTACATTGATGATAGCAGTAACGATAACGCATTCTTTGCCACTATGAGTGAGCTAAAGCTAAAAGAAATTCGTGACTATGCTATCAAGCAAAACGAAACTATTATTCGTAACCGTATCAACCAAATTGGGGTTGCAGAGCCAAACGTACAGCGTCAAGGTGCTGAACGTATTATTGTGCAATTACCAGGGATTCAAGATACCGCTCGCGCTAAAGAAATTTTAGGTGCTACGGCAACGCTTGAGTTTCGTGAGGTTGACGAAAATGCTGACATAAGCGCCGCTGCTCAAGGTCGTATCCCACCGGGTACTGAAATGATCATGAGTCGTGATGGTTACCCTGTAGTACTAAAAAAACGCATTATTCTTGAAGGCAGCCATATTACTGGCGCGCAGTCAGGTGCAGATGAGTACCAGCGTCCACAAGTAAGCATTAAACTCGATAGTAAAGGTGGGGCAAAAATGAATGCCTTTACCAAGCGTGCTATCGGTAAACGCATGGCTACCGTGTTTATTGAATACAAGCCATCAGGTAAAAAAGACAGTGACGGTAAAGCACTTCCGCCAATTAAAGTGGAAGAAGTTATTAACGTAGCAACCATTCAAGCGCGTCTTGACCGTTCATTCCGCATTACCGGTATTGATAACCCAGCTGAAGCACATAACTTAAGTTTACTACTTCGCGCGGGTGCACTGGTTGCGCCTATTCAAATTGTAGAAGAACGTACGGTTGGGCCAAGCTTAGGTCAAGAAAACATTGAAGCAGGTATGACCGCTGTAGCCTTAGGTTTTGCGTTTGTACTGGCCTTTATGCTTATTTACTACAAAGGTTTTGGTCTTGTTGCAAATATTGCACTGGCTGCCAACTTAGTACTTATTATCGGCGTTATGTCGTTAATTCCAGGCGCAACACTCACCCTACCAGGTATAGCCGGTATTGTATTAACCGTTGGTATGGCTGTTGATGCGAATGTACTTATTTTTGAACGTATTCGTGAAGAGCTGGCCGATGGCCGTAGCCCTCAACAAGCGGTTCATTTTGGTTACGATAGTGCCTTTAGTACTATTTTTGATGCCAATATCACCACATTAATTGCGGCGATTATCTTGTTTGCTGTTGGTACCGGTCCTGTTGCAGGCTTTGCGGTAACCTTAGCAATTGGTATTTTAACGTCTATGTTTACAGCAATTATAGGTACCCGTGCGGTGATCAACCTATTTATTGGTGGCAAACGTGTTGATAAACTTTCAATTTAAGGAGCAGACATGCAAATTTTAAGATTGGGCGGAAAAACCCTTCGTTTCATGTCTCTTCGAAAAGTGGCAATGGGCTTTTCTACGTTATTAATTATAGCGTCGCTGGCGTCACTTTTTGTTAAAGGCTTAAATTTCGGTTTAGATTTTACCGGCGGTACAGCAGTTGAGGTAGGTTTTTCACAACCAGCCGATCTGAAAAAAGTTCGTAATGTACTGGCTGAAAACGATTTTGCTGATGCATCGGTACAGCTTTTTGGCTCAAGCCAAGAGATACTGGTTCGTTTAGCCCCTCGCGGTGATGATGTAAAAGCAGAAGTGATTGGTAACCAAGTGATTGCTGCTCTTAAACAAGCTGATGATAGCGTAGTAATGCGCCGTATTGAGTTTGTAGGCCCAAGCGTAGGTGAAGACTTAAAAGAGCAGGGTGGCCTTGCCATGTTAACTGCGCTTATTTGTATCTTAATTTACGTGGCGTTTCGCTTTGAATGGCGTTTTGCTGTGGGTGCAGTTGGTGCGCTTTTACACGATGTAATTATTACGATTGGTTTGTTCTCGGTACTTGGTTTAGAGTTTGACTTAACTATTTTGGCAGCAATACTCGCCGTGATAGGTTATTCACTAAACGATACCATTGTTGTATCAGACCGTATTCGTGAAAACTTCCGTAAAGTACGTATTGACGACACTGTTGAGATTATTGATATCTCGCTTACGCAAACACTTAACCGTACCTTAGTAACCTCAATAACCACTATTTTAGTATTGATTGCGTTATTTGTATGGGGTGGCCAAACCATTCATGGCTTTGCTACTGCACTATTATTTGGTGTATTTATTGGTACTTATTCTTCAGTTTACGTTGCCAGTTCGGTAGCTATTGCCATGGGCGTAAGTAAAGAAGATTTAATACCAGAAGTGATTGAAAAAGAAGGCGCTGATTTAGATCCAATGCCTTAATTGAGATTAAATTATCCTTTTTAAAAAACCGCTCCTAGTGAGCGGTTTTTTATTGCCTCGTACATAAGTCACATAATAGTCATACTCAGTTGGTATTTTATTGCTCTTATTAAATTTTTATCCGAGCTAGTAGTGACAGAGCAACGACAAGTCTTAGAATCAATTTTACACCAAGGGGCAATAACAACCTTGTTCCAACCTATTTTCGATATAGCTAAGCAATCTATTATTGGGTATGAAGCGCTGAGTCGAGGCCCTAAAAATGGTCCGTTAGCCATGCCAAATAAGCTATTCGAAACGGCTCATAAATACAAATTGATCTCAGAGCTTGAGCTTTTATGCCGCTCTCGCGCCATTGAAAATTTTGTAAAACTCAGTCTACAAGGGAAGTTATTTTTAAATGTCAGCCCAAAAATTTTACTCGATCCGAGTCACCCTAAAGGCGAAACCTTACATTTAATTGAGCAGTTTGGTCTTGCAGCCAATCGTGTGGTGATTGAAGTCACCGAACAAGAAAAGGTAGATGATGGTTTTTTACTGTTAAAAACCATCGCGCATTATCGAGAGCTAGGCTTTACTATTGCTATTGACGACCTCGGTGCAGGTTATTCCGGACTAAAGCAATGGTCGCAGTTATGCCCAGATATTGTAAAAATTGATCGTTACTTTATTGATCATTGCGATCAAAGCGAAGTTAAAAAAGAATTTTTAAAATCAATTATGGTGTTAGCGCGGGCAACAAATACAGCGGTGATTGCAGAGGGAATTGAACGTCCTGAAGAGCTAGATTTAGTCAAAAGCATAGGCATAAATCATGTTCAGGGGTTTTTGTTAGAAAGACCGAGTCAACAGCCAAGTTATGACTATAACTGTAAACAGTTACAATCACTCACTTCGACCCAAGCCGCCTCAAAGTTTGAGCAATCAATGGCAATAGGTGTGCTTGCTGTTGCTCAGCCTGCTATTAGCAGTCATACGCGTTGTAAAGAAGCTCATGCACTTTTTGAGCAAGACAAAAGCACAATCAGCTTACCGGTATTAAATAGCAGTCAGCAGCCAATAGGGCTGTTACACAAAGATCAGCTAACAGAAGTGTTTGCCGCGCCTTATGGGCACGCGCTTTATGATAAGTGTGAAGTCACAGAGTTAATGGATAAACAACCTCTGGTGGTTGATGAAAATCAAATGCTTGATATTGTCTCCCAGCAAATAACAGAGCAAGATTTTGATATTCGTCGTCATATTGTTATCACCTGCAACAATAAATATTTAGGCTTGGCACCGCTCAGAGACATACTAAAGCACATTACAGCAGAAAAAATCCGCCACGCCCAACATGCTAACCCTTTGACCATGTTACCGGGTAATGTGGCAATTAGTGAGGTAATAGAGCAGCGTCTGCAACATAAACAGCCATTTTCACTAGCCTATATCGATTTAAATCACTTTAAACAATTTAACGATTTGTATGGTTATGCCAGTGGTGACAGCGTGATAAAACTTCTGGCCGATGTGACTGTAAAAGCGTGTGCGCACAGCGCTAACTTTGTCGGCCATATTGGCGGCGATGATTTTATGGTGGTGTTTGAAAAAAAAGATGCGGTGGAAGTTTGTAATACTATTATCACGCAATTTGAACTGCAGTCACGCGTGTTTTTTACGCCAGAGCATATTGCTGAAAAAGGGTATTGGGCAACTAATAGAGAAGGCGAAAAGCAGTTTGTGCCTTTACTTACATTATCGATAGGTTTAGTTGAGCCTGATCTGCAGCAGTGTAAAAATAGTCATCAAGTGGCGGCATTAGCAACCGATGCAAAGAAGGAAGCTAAGCGCTTCAAACACAGCTACCTATTTATTTGTAATCGCAGAAGACCCGCTCCCGCTGTTGTACGTTTATCCAATAGTAAAAAAAGTGGCTAACAAAAAGCAAAAAAGGAGCCAAGGCTCCTTTTTTTAGTACGTAATTACGATTAACGTAATAACGACTCAGATAATACTGGACGCATTTCACGAACGATCGCTTGTGTTAGCTTAGGTGCACCACAGATTACGTTACCGCTCACGTTGTAGTTATTACCGCCAGCAAAATCAACAACCATGCCGCCAGCTTCTTTAACTAATAACTCACCTGCTGCTGTATCCCAAGGTTTTAAACCAATTTCAAAGAAACCATCAACACGACCCGCTGCAACATACGCCATATCTAGCGCAGCAGAGCCTGCACGACGAATATCAGCTGTGTGAACAAATAACGCTTTAAACGCTTCAGAATAGGCATCTAAGTGATGTTTTTGTTTGAAAGGAAAACCTGTAGCAAGAACAGAACCGGCAAGTTCAACCGTTTTAGATACGCGTAAACGTTTGCTGTTTAACTGTGCGCCTTGACCGCGAGAAGCAGTGAAAAGCTCACCACGAATTGGATCGTAAATTACTGCTTGGTCTAAACGACCTTTAACTTTAAGTGCAATAGATACTGCGAAATGAGGGATACCCTTGATGAAGTTAGTTGTACCATCAAGTGGGTCAACAATCCATTGGTAATCAGCATCCTTACCTTTGTGTTCGCCTAACTCTTCACCAACAATGCAGTGATCAGGGTAAGAACGTAAAATAGTGTCACGAATTACGGCTTCGGCTTCTTTATCAATGTTAGTAACTAAATCGTTGGTGCCTTTTTGTTGCACTTCAACTTTTGATAAGTCTTCACTTGCACGAAGAATAAGTTTGCCTGCGTTACGCGCAGCGCGAACCGCAATGTTTAACATTGGATGCATGGTATTACCTTTGGGTTGTAAAAGAACGTTTATATATTTAAGCCGGCGTATTTTAGCGGTTTTTGCCATAAAGTAAACCATAAAGCCTAAATACTTGTGAGTGTTTTTTGTACAGCTATGATCTTTCACTACATTTCTTGAAATAAAAACAAGCAATAAATTTATGAATGAGCACTTTACCTAAAGTTAGCTTGAGGTTTTATGATGTTCTATATTCAATTAACAGGAAGAAAATTATGAAATTAGAACACGTAAATTTAGTTGTCAGTGATATAAACGCCATGCTTAAGTTTTACCAAGCAGCGTTTCCCTATTGGTCAATTAGAAGTGAGGGAGAAGGAAGCTGGTATGGTAAAGCAAGACGCTGGATACACTTTGGTGATAACGAGCAATATATTGCTATTAGCGATCATGGAGAAGGTGAAAACCGTGACTTATCAGGGCATCAAATTGGTTTGGCACATTTTGCTTATGTCACTAATAACTTAAATGCAGTAATAACGCGCTTAAAGCATGCGGGCTTTGAAATAAGTAAGCAAGGCGCTGAAAATCCATTTAGGAAGAATATTTATTTTATTGACCCCGCAGGGTTTGAGGTTGAGTTTGTAGAGTACATGAGTGATATACCCAGTGAGCGTAATAACGATTTATAATATGGATGAAGCCAACTATTTTGGCTTCATCATAAATTAGCATATTTAAAAATGTTTACTATTCATGCCAAGTTGAGTTTTTAAATCATTTGCAAAGCTAATAAATTTTTCTTTAATAGTGCGTTTAACTTTAACTTCCACAGAGCCTAAAACAGTTTTTCCTTCAATGTGAATTGTTGGCCCTTGGCGTTTATTGAGTGATACGGTTTTATTTTCAAAACTGCCTAAAATACAAAACATTTTAGAAACTACATTAACGTGCTCTGGTACATATATTTCTTCGCTACCAAAGTAACAATTAACGTGAATAGTGACATGTTGGTGGGTAAAAATAGCATCCGTAAAATCAAGATTGATAGATCCCATGTAGTTTTCTATATAAATGTTTTGAGGAACGACCCATTGGCCGCTTCGTTCACTTGAACCAAGAATGCTTCTTAATGTAAGTGGTTCTTCACTCCCCTCATGCTGCGAACCATAGTTAGGTGCAAACTGCGAGTGCTTTTGCGCCTTGTATTGCTGGTCAGTATTTAAGGTTAAATCTTCAACGAGATCCATAAGTGCTTTATTGTCACTCGCTGCCATGGCGTCGTCTAAGCGTCGTTCAAATGCTTCTACAGAAATGACACCATGGCTGTAATTATAAATGAGCTGATCAATCACTTGCTCTCGAACTTGCTCAATAGGGCGGTCTTCAATTTTAACAGACATTTAAATTATCCTTTTATGGTTGCTGGTTATTTCAGAGCAAGCCTTATACCAAATATTAACTCATTTAAAATCAGTGTATTATGATTTGCTGTGTTCTTTCGTGTTACTATATTAACGACAGATTAACCAAATATACAATTATTTAGTAAGTTTCGCTATTCGAGAAACTTTTACGCAATACTCGGTAAATGTTTACTTTGTAGGTTTAAGTCAGTATCGGTAGTTTTAACTTAAGTCATTGAAATTTAAGTGTAAAAAATATTGGCCCGATGTTCGCATTAGTTTAAGTGTCTTTAATCAAAAGGAGAACGATTATGAAAACATTTAATAAGTCTATGATTGCAGCCCTAGTATTAGGAACAACCGCAATGGGCGCTCAAGCAAGCAGCTGGGAAAACGAAAGCAAAGATGCTTGGATTGATGGAAAGGCAGAAACAGTACTGCTGATGAACACTAACCTGAATAACTTTGACATCAACACGGACGTAAAAAATGGCAAAGTAATGCTAACAGGTAAAGTTAATAGCGAAGTAGATAAAGAGCTTGCTGAAGAGCTTGTGCTAAGCCTAGATGGTGTAACTGAGGTTGAAAATGATCTAACTGTTATTGAGCTCAAGGATGCAAAAGATTTAACAACAGTTGATCAGATGAATGCTAAACACCACGATTCTACTATGATGGATAGCGACACTGAAAGTGATTTAACCGATGCGAAAATTACCACCGTAATTACCACTCGCTACTTATTTGATTCAGAAGTCGGTGGTACAGACATTGATGTTGATACTGATAACGGTGTAGTTACCCTAAAGGGGACTGTGGAATCGGATGCTGAAAAACAACTAGCGATGGAAATTGCTAAAAACGCAGAAGATGTTCGCGAAGTAGTTGATGAATTAACTGTTATTGCAGAATAATACACTATACTAAAAGCCCAGCCTTGCTGGGCTTTTTGCTTTGCTAACGTTAGAAGGGTTAAATTATGGATATCATCAGAATTATTTTTTCTATTTTATTACCACCACTGGGTGTATTTTTACAGGTGGGGCTAGGGATGCACTTTTGGTTAAATATTCTGCTAACCTTGCTCGGCTATTTCCCAGGATTAATTCATGCGATTTATATTATTGCCAAGAAGTAATGCAGTAGCTTGACTGGACATTTAACACTGAGTTGCTAAG
Source organism: Pseudoalteromonas sp. DL-6 (assembly GCF_004328665.1). Classification (NCBI taxonomy): domain Bacteria; kingdom Pseudomonadati; phylum Pseudomonadota; class Gammaproteobacteria; order Alteromonadales; family Pseudoalteromonadaceae; genus Pseudoalteromonas; species Pseudoalteromonas sp. DL-6. Next base: position 2,923,052 of record NZ_CP019770.1, on the reverse strand, counting down.
TGCCAACAAAGGTATGTGTATTAGCCACTCAGACTGTAATTTAATAAATGGATTCGTTTTAAAAGTCATCACCATTAAAATCTCAAAGCCTACTATTTGAGCAGTTAGCCCCTTGATTGTTAAAATAAAGCTTTTTGCTAGTGACAAGCCCCTAAAAACTTTTTATACTGCAACCCGCTTTAGTCGCTCTGTGGCTAAACGCCTCAAAAATTAACTGCTTACAGTTATACAAAGTTGGCCCCTTAGCTCAGTTGGTTAGAGCACACGACTCATAATCGTTAGGTCCCCAGTTCGAGTCTGGGAGGGGCCACCACTTTTACAAGCTTTCCAAGTAAATAGAAACTCATCTTCCTCGTTTATAAAATTCGTTTTTATTATTTCTATCGTATTTTTACCAGTGCACTGATTTTTGTATTAATTCTATTGAATACATTGCAATAAACACAGTTGGATCTACTATTAAAGTGTTATGGGGTTTTATTATAAAAATCTTTACTTTATGACCTTTAATGTCGCTACTGTTAATAGTGTGCAGTATATAAAATTTCGCTTAGTTACTCCTTAGGTGCTCTATGTTATTAAAACGAAAAGTTTACCTCAGTCTTATTCTGGCTGTTGTTGCTCCTTTAGCAATATCTACGCTAATATTTTCAAATAGTATTCGCTCAAATACAGAAGAAAAGCTAGCTAGAGTAGATCTACCTACAGCGCTTAGTGAAGTGAAAAGCCAAATTGAATTAGAGCTTTCTACACCTATTATTGTTGGTAAAGAAATAGCGCAAAACTTATTTGTGCAGCAATGGATGAATAATAATGAAGATGCGCAAAGTCGCGGTAAATTTATTGATTACCTCAAACATATAAAAAATAAAAACCAAGCCAGTAACGCATATATTATTTCTAAAAATTCCCGTAACTATTACACCGATGAAGGTATTTCTAGGCAAATAGACAGCAGCGATACTTGGTTTGATACTTTTTTAGCATCGGATAGGCCATTTGAAGTCGCGCTCGATATAGATAAAGGTAGCTCTGAGGTAATGGTATTTATTAATTATGCCATTGAGCTTGATGGGCAACGACAAGGAATTGCCGGGATAGGCCGTTCGCTCGATTCTATGGTGGAGCTCATAAGCGAATATAGAATTGGCGAGGGCGGCATTGTTTATTTGGCCTCTGGTACTGGCGAGATTATGTTGCATGGTGATAAAACTAAAATAGGGCAATCTGTTAACTTAGCGCCAATTAAAAATGGGGCAATTCAAAGTAAAGTAATTGATGGCGATGACTATGTTGTCTCAAGTACACCAGTAAACTCTTTAGGTTGGCACCTAGTCGCTGAGATTCCCCAAGAGCAATTATATGGCCCAATTAATAGCGCTATTAATACTAATATCATTTTTGGTGTAATTATTGCGCTTGTAGGTTTAGCGTTAGCACGTGTGTTGGTCGGGCAAATATTTAGACCCATTGAAAACATTACTGCAGCGGTGAACGCATTAACAGAAAAAGATGGCGATTTAACAGCACGACTCCCTACCGACGATAATAATGAAATTTCTGATTTAGCGATTAAATTTAACCTGTTTTTAGAGCAGTTACATTATATGTTTAAACAGGTTTCTGAGTCGGCAATTCATGTTAAAGATATTTCGCATGATGTACTTGAGCAAGTGCAAGGCGCGGCTAATTTAGCTGAAGTGCAATCATCGAGTACACAAACGGTGGCGGCAGCGGTTAATGAGATGGAAGTTACGGTTCAAGATATTTCCGGCAGTGCCAGCAATGCGGCAGATATTGCTACTAAAACCGAAGAAACTACGCATAAAGGCGTTGATTTTGTGCAAAGCACAATTAAACAAATGGAGCAGCTGGAAGCATCGATGGCCAATTCTGTGGCCTCAGTGTTAGAGCTCTCGACAGAGATTAAATCAATTTCTCATGTATTAGATGTTATTAAAGGGATTTCTGAGCAAACTAACTTATTGGCGTTAAATGCGGCAATTGAAGCGGCGAGAGCTGGCGAGCAAGGGCGTGGTTTTGCAGTAGTTGCTGATGAAGTAAGAACGCTTGCACAGCGTACTGCGGAGTCTACAGAGCAAATTAATGAGATGATTGCTTCGTTAAATGCTAAAGCTTCAAGCACGGTAACTGCGATTGAATTGGGCAGCAAAAACACCTTAGAAAATGCCGAGCGATTAAAAGAAACAGGCCATACATTAAATGGTATTTCACAGGAAATTGTACTGTTAAGCGAGTTAAATAACTCAGTTGCTACTGCAACGCGAGAGCAAACGTTAGCAACCTCAGAAATTAGCCAAAATATTGTGATGATTTCCGACTCGGCAGAGCAAACCAAAGAAAATATGAAAAAGTCAGAGCAGCTTTGTAATGGCTTAAATAAAGAGTCGAATATTTTAAGGGATTTACTAGGTAAGTTTACGCTTTAACCGCGGTTTTATAAAAATCAGCCGAACAGGGATACCATCATAGTTATAGAGCACTGGTACTATAACTATGATGTTTTAATGGCGGTTAGTTTTTACGATAAATCTCGTGATTCATTTCGTAAATATTAACGCTTAAACTGTCAGAGGCTCTGCAATATGTTTGCAGGCACGCTAGTAACTGCTCACTTAGTTTTTGCTTTTGCTCAATAGAACGCCCAGCCATAATATGCACTGCAATATGTATAAACCCTTCTTTACCTACACCTAATTGGTAATGTTGATACGCAATAGCACGAGTTTTTATTGTTTCTAAATCAAATAAGCCACTTTCAAATGTTGTTGTGTGGATTTTTTCCACTAGAACCTGAGGTAATAAAGGTAGATCTTCTGAGTGTTCAATAATAATGTGTGGCATTTAGCGTATCCTCTTTAGATTGGTTTGTTTAATTATACCAAACGGGTTTGTACACGCTAACCCTATGGAGCTTAATTTTTAAAAATTTGGCTTAGCATAGTTCAGGCTGTTGCTTTTAGGGCAAATATTGGTGATTAATACGCTTTATATCAATTTGTGGTGACTTATACGAAGAGTACACCAGCCAGTTTGCACTTGTAATATAAGTTAAGCCTGAGCTGCGGCTAAATGCACGTTCAGGAAGTCTTATTACATCATGGTGATCTTGGTTTGAAAAGTCGTAATAACTTAATCGGTAGTCGCCTTGTTTTACATTAAAATAGTAAATACGCGATTGCGCTAAGGTATCGCCTTCAAAAAAATACCACGAATTATGATTTGATAAATTAATTTCGCTAACCAGTGGTTGCTCAGTTTGGCTATCAGGGTCTTTGATCCATAACTGATTGGTTGCTTGGTTGGCAAAAATTAAAGCGCCTTGCTGGTTTTCATAAGCGTATAATGTCGGTGAATCTATGGCCTGTTCGAGTTTATTACCATTTAAATCGAAGCGATACACATGCTGATCATCAGAGACTAATACGCTTTTACTGTCTGCAGCCCAGCTCGGTTTGCCATGATCTCTAAAGCCTGTAGGTAATAATTGACTGGTTTGTTTATTAAAGTCATACAGGTATAACGCATGACCACTAGGGTGCGAGGCAACAAAAGCAATGTAATCACCATCAGGCGACCATACTGGGTGGTAAATATTGGCATTGAGATTAGTGAGCTGCTTTCGAGACGTACCGTCTTTATTTGCGGTCCACAATTCCATTGAACCCGACTCATTAGAGACAAACGCGAGTTTGTTTCTGGCTTTATTGTAATCAGGAAAGCGGGTACTAAAATGGCTCGATAACACTGGGAAAGGAGAGCTTGCAACCGCATTATTAACCTCTAAACGCATTAAAGCTGAGTCTATATTCCACTGATGAAAATACAAACTGCCATCACTGGCAAATTCTGGGTAGCTTAAGCCATCTATGCGGGCATTGATCATTTGTTGTGTTTTAAGGTTGTAAAAGTACCCTTGGCGTTTACCTTTTTTCACACCAGAAAAAACGAGTTGCGCCTTAGAGGGGTGCCAATCAACGCCTCTCATATCAATAAACCCAGTAGTTAACTGCTTTGCATTGCCTGTTTTTATATCGATTAAAAATAATTCTTCAAACCCCGTTGGTAAGTTACGAGAGACTACAAGTTGAGTTGCATCTGGGGAGAATACAACCGACTCATCGGTATATTGGCATGCTGAAATACAAGGTATTTGAGTAACTGTGTATGGCGATGAGGTTAAATCAACAAGGTTAAGTTGAGTTAGGCTATTATTTTCATCATCTTCACTAATATAAACCAGTTGTGTGCCCACGGCATTTATGTCTATATCGGTACTCGCTTTGCTGCCGCATTGTCCTAAAATCGTGGTATTTCCCGAGGCAACATTTTGCTGAATAACCTCACAGCCTTGACCAGATATGCGGCGATAATAATAAATAAAAGTTAAGTCGGGGCTAAATACCGCTCGCCCTTCAATAAATGGCGTGTCGGTAAGTGCGATGGCAGCTTGTTCGGGTAAATGTAAATCGCGTAAGTATAAATTAGCTTTGTGACCAGGGCGGCGCCACGAATACGCTAAAAAATGACTGTCATTAGAAATAGCCGGAAACAACTCTCTTCCTGGGCTGGTAGTAATTGTTTCAATGTAATCGTACAAACGTGCTGCTTGTTGCGATTGAGCAAGTGGCTGCTTTGCGTTTTCAAAAAGGGCGCTATAACCCCAATAGCTACCTAATAATATAACGATAGCAAGTACGGCAGCGTAAATATACCCAGAACGAAGCGGCGTATTGTTAATGCTATTAACAGGCTCTGGCGTTGTTGGTTTTTGTACTAAGCGGTAACCCGTTTTACGCAGTGTTTCTATATAGGTATTGTCGGGGTCGAGTTCTTTAAAGCTTTTACGAAGGTGCCATATGGCATTAGTGAGTGCTTTTTCACCCACATATTGATTACCATCCCATACGTTTTCGATTAGTTGTTCGCGACTCACCGCATTTGGATAACACGTTACTAAGTAGGTCAGCAGTTCTATAAATTTAGGTTGTAAAATACAGGCTTTATCAGCACAAAACAGCTTATTTTCAAACGCCGATATTTGGCAATTTCCAATTGAAAATGGCTGTTGAGTATTCATAGTATGTGTATTTAAACCTCTTCCTAGTATGAGTTATTAGCGATGTTTACACGTGTTGTTTAATGCAAAGTAACACGATAATTAGTTAATATTCAATTTTACACCATTCTAACACAATAAATATAAGTTCATGATTATAAATAAATAGATATTAAATAGATGTAAAATAGGGATATAAACGAGACACCTCTCATTGTGCTTTTATTCACGATTACTTACAACCTGTTATTAGTAAAACAAACCAATTATTACAAAACAGATTTAATAACTAAAAAGTTAATAAAAAAGCGATTTGTACTAATGGGCTAATAAAAAATGAGGGAAGTCTGTGAGTAAAATATCAACCAAAAAATGTGCGTTAGCACTGGCTATAACAGCAAGCTTATCTGGGCATGCAATAGCAAATGACGAGGCAATTGATCGTCAATCAACTGCTAAGGCAAGCGAAGAAGTGGTACAAGAAGTACCAGAGAAAATAACAGTAACAGGCTCGCGTTTAAAGCGTGATAGTTTTTCAGTTACGACTCCGCTGGTTACCATGGACAGAGCATCAATTCAGGATACAGGCTTAGGTAATCTTTCTGATGTATTAATCGATAATATGCCTGCACTGAGCCAAAGTATTGGTAACACAACCAGCCAATCAAGCATTTCGGGAACTGGTTTATCAACAGTCCAACTTCGTGACTTAGGCGCTAATAGAACGCTGACATTGATTGATGGCCGCCGTGTTGTCTCTAATAGTTACGGTGGTAATTATGTCAGTTTAAATACCATTCCAAGTGGCATGGTAGAGCGCGTTGAAATTATTAGTGGTGGTGCGTCGGCCACTTATGGTGCCGATGCGGTTGCTGGTGTAGTTAATATTATTACCCAGTCAAAAAAAGAAGGTTTTGAATTTCAAGCCCGTGGCGGTGAAACAACAGATGGTGGCGGTCGCGAGTTTACGCTTGATTTAAACTACGGAACGTCATTTGCTGATGATCGTGGTTATGTATTTGTTAGCTCAAACTGGGATCGTGATTTTGGTATGACCTTTTACGATCGCGACCGAGCGCAAATAGAAGCGGCGCATAGTTACGATGATGAGCTGATGTGTAATCAAATGTACACTGCTGATGGCTATCAGTGTATGAGCGGTATTACACAAGCTGATTGGGCAAGCAAAAGCGATGGCACCTTAGGCGGCGTATTTTTAGAAAACAACCGAAACGATACGCAATTTTGGTATGACGGCCAAACGCTACGTGATGATTGGAAAGGCAATGAAGAGATATACGGTATCAACTCACAGCAGTACGTTATGCTTGATGTGCCGAGTGATAACTTTTCGACCGCAATAAAAGTCGATTATGATGTAACAGACGACATCATGAGTTATTTCCAAATTCAATACAGTAAGAGTGGCTCGTTCAACGATAAGTCACCAGAAGATGAATACGAAGGGGCTTACGTACCTCGCTACGACCCAGTGACTGGCGATCCTATCGATGATATTGCGCCAGGTTATATTCCTATTGATAACCCATATGTGCCACAAGAAATTATTGACAGTAACCCATACAAAGACCGTATTTATTGGGATCGTCGTTTTGGTGAAGTAGGTAATATCAGCACTGACAACGACCGTACGACTATCCGTACCTGGGCTGGCCTGCAAGGTATGATGTTTGATGATACATGGGATTGGGATATTTCTGCCGGATATGGTCAATTTAAACAGCATCAAATCCGCAGTAACGAGTTAAACACGGTGCGTGTTAACCAAGCCCTGCAAGCTGAAAAGCTAGCCGATGGCACTATTCAATGTAAAGACGCCGAAGCGCGAGCGCAAGGATGTGTCCCGCTTAATTTATTTGGTGAAGGGTCTATTACCCCTGAAATGGCTGACTGGATCCGTACAAATCCAATTATTGATACTGAGATTCAACAGTACACGGTAATGGGTTATATCACCGGTGACTTATATGAATTGCCAGCAGGTAATGTGTCTGCAGTATTTGGTGCAGAGTATCGTAAAGACTCGCAAAGCTTAGATACCAGTGATGATATGAAAGCGGGCGGTATTACGTTTAACGTTGTGCCTTCTTTTTATGGTGAAGTAGAAGTATATGAGGCGTTTGCAGAGCTTGCAGTGCCACTACTTAAAGATGTGCCATTTGCTAAAAGCTTATCGGCAGAAACGTCGTTGCGTTTAGCTAATTACAGTATTGATAATATCAGCACCGTAGCCAGTTATAAGTTAGGATTATTGTGGCAGCCAATTGATGGGTACATGCTACGTGCTAACTATGCACGTGCACAGCGTGCCCCAACTATCACGGAATTATTATCACCCCCTCGTGGCGATTTTGATTCATTTGATGATATTTGTGATGGCTTAACGGCAACATCAACAAACCCAGGGCACGATAACTGCCGTTTAGAGCCAACCTTGGCACAAAAGCTGGCTGATGATCCTGACTTTGAATTTGAAAGTGAAGACAATAACTATTCACCAAATACGGGTAATCCAAACTTAAAAGAAGAAACAGCCGATACCTATACCTTTGGTATTACTGTTTCACCTGAGTTTTTAGATGGCTTTAACTTAGCGGTTGATTACTACGACATTGCCATTGTTGATGCAATTGATGAAATAAGTAACGAAAACATCATGCGTGAATGTTATGACTCAGAGGCTGCGTGGGGTAGTGATAACGAATATTGTAACGATATTACCCGTAACGACGAAGGTAACATTGTAAAAATACTACAGCGTGAATATAACTTAGATGAGTTAACAGCGCGCGGTTACGATGTAGTTGCAACTTACAAATATGACATAGGCAGCTATGGTAACCTGTCATTTAAGCTTGATTACAATCATATTATTGAAAACTCGCAAACCTATGAAGGGTTAGATGGTTCTAGTGTGACTTCTCAGTATGCAGGTTATGGCCGTTCAAAAGATAAAGCAGCTATGTCGATTGTATGGAAAATGGATGACTTACGTATCCGCTGGCGTACAAATTACGTAGGTGCTTTTAAAGCAAGCCAAGAAGATGAGAAAGATTACCTTGAATATGTTGCTGCAAATGATGAACGCTGTGCTACGGGCGATGCCGGTTGTATTGCTAACCCTGAGCCACTGGCATATCAAAACTATGGCTCATTTTTAAAGCATAGTTTATCAGCGTCTTACACTATGGCACTGACTGACAAGAGTGACTTACGTGTATTTGGTGGGATTAATAATGTATTTGACGACAAAGGGGCATTTTATCCAAGTGGCCGAGGTAACTTTTATAGTGGCTACGGCGGCGGTGCCGGTCGTTATGTTTATCTAGGTGCACAATATAGCTTTTAATTATTTTTAGCTGTATTAGTTTGCAAAGGCACTCCTTCGGGCGTGCCTTTTTTATTGTTTATAAAATTTGTTTTATCGCAGTGAAAGCGTTTAGTATAAGGCATAACTTAATTTTATTATGAACGAAGGACTTGCTATGAAGTATCTCAAAATGGGTAGTCTAATTGCGTGTTTAGCAGGGCTTACAGGGTGTTCTGATGATGTTGCTTCAGTGAGTTTAGGGCTGTTTACTACTAAAGATGTGGTGGTAAACTCACAGCAAGATCCTCTTGTTACAGGGGTTACTTGTCATATTAGTCATATTGAGGCTAATTTAGATTTTTCAGATCCCTCAGATATGTCGATTGCTTGTCGTCAAACAGGGCCAATTACCGCAGACCAATTACAGTCTATTGACCGTAGTAAGTCGGGTGAAGTCGTGTTTAAATCATCTAAGAGTATTTTGTTTAAGTCGTTAAAGGTTCGTCGCATTTATGATGCTAAAACCCATACGTTATTGTATTTATCGTACTCAACGAAAGAATCTACGGGCAGTCATCATCACGCGCTTTCTACGGTGCCTTTATACAATACACAAGCATGGCAATGGGCACAGGGGCAAGAATAGTTTATGTTAACCCTATTTAAATCAAAGCCCTTATTGGCAGAACAAGAACAACAGTGGCTAGTTGATACCTTTATTTGGGCTGCAGAAAACTTTGACCTGAATTTTTTTACTAAGCATAGCCAAATTATTTTACCAACGGTCGAGTTTTTTCCTGATTCGGTTTCAAGCATTGAAGAAATGGCCAGTAAAGTGTTTGCGCGTGTTAAACACTATGCTGGTATGGATGAGTGGCCTATAACACTTGTTGCACCGCAACAATTACAACCTCAGGTGTTTCCACATTTTGAATTTAGTGAGCATCTACGTGGTGAGCACTGCCATTTAATGGTGCCACCAAGCCATACAATTAATGTGTCGTTTAACCCCAACCAAATTAATCAGCCACAAGATTTAGTAGCTAGCTTTGCAGGTACTCTTGCTACTATTTTAATTCATCATGTAGGCGTATTACCTCCAGGTGGTAAAGAGTTCTTACCTCAAGCAACGGATGCTTTAGCGTGCTTTTTAGGTTTTGGGGTGATGATGAGCAATACCGTATACCAGTTTAAGGGGGGTTGTGGCTCATGTTACAACCCATATGCCAATCGCGAAGCCACGCTCAGTGAAACCCATACTGTATTTATGCATGCTTTAGTAAGCTACTTTAAGCAAGATAAACACTCTAAAAAACATTTAAAACCGCATTTAAGAGGCCAATTTAAAAAAGCGCAAAAAGAAATAAAAGCGTTGGTTAATCAGTCGGCTAACCCATTGTTGTTGGCTTTTTCGCCAGAGCAAGCCAGTTAATCATGATCTATATTGATGAGTTTTTATTAATTGCCATTGCTCACTTTTTTGCAGTGGCGAGTCCCGGGCCGGACTTTGCTGTGGTACTTAAGCAAAGTGTACAGTACGGCAGGCATAATGCGCTGTGGACCAGTGCAGGTGTAGGCGCAGCTATTTTATTACACATAGCTTATTGTGTGTTGGGAGTCGCGTTGGTGTTAACTCAATCGCCTTCGCTGTTTATGGCACTTAAATATATAGCTGGTGCTTATTTAGCGTATTTAGGTGTGCAGGCGCTACGCGCTGCTAAACCTTCAAACACCTCATCAGAACAGACTGCAAAACCCATCCTTGTACCTGAGTCACCATGTCTTGCGTTTCGCCGTGGTTTTTTTACCAATGCATTAAATCCTAAGGCTACGCTATTTTTTATGTCTTTGTTTACCTTAGTAATTAGTCCAACCACACCGGTAATAGTGCAAGTGGGGTATGGTGTTTATATGGCGCTTGCTACGTGGGCTTGGTTTTCTATTTTGTCGCTATTGTTATCAAAAGCACGGGTGCGTAACTTTTTTCAACAAAGTGGTTATTGGTTCGATCGCGGCATTGGCATTATTTTAATCGCACTGGCTGTGCGAGTTGTTATTTAACAGAGGTCTGTTGACCTTTGCAAATTTGATCTTGAAAGGTCAATTGACCCTAAGGAATAGTATGGCGTTATATAATTTTTCGTTTGGCTCCAATATGTCATCTAATCGTTTATTGGCACGTTTACCTAATGCAAAACGTGTGGGTACGGCGCTTTTAAAAGGCTATAAGTTAACCTTTAATATGGCCTTTGCTGATGGTTCAGGTAAATGCACTATTGTACCCACCAACGAACCCGATGCTCTGGTATATGGGGTGGTGTATCAGCTTAATGAGGCCGAAAAAGAGATCTTAGATAAAATTGAAGGCCCTAATTACGACTGTGTTGATTTAACCGTGAGCCTTTTAGATGACGATGACATTAATGTGCACTGTTACATAGCAAACACACATGACGACACACTGCTACCTTATGATTGGTACGTACAGCATGTATACCGCGGCGCACTTGAGGCCGGTGTGCCAGAGCATTATAGTCAACGCATTTTAGCTTACCCGAGTAAGCAAGATACAAATAAAGCGCGCGCCGAAATAGAATTTGCGGTTCATCAAGACTAAACAAAAATAATAACCTAAGGTAATACTATGAAACTAAAAAAATTAGCCACAGCCGCATTATTGGCTGGCTGGGCGTTTACGAGCTCTGCAGCAGTTGATACCGATAAAATTTCAGAGGTGATCAACGCCTCAATGACACGGTTTGATGTACCCGGAATGGCCGTTGCTATTGTTGAAAATGACAAAGTCGTATTCGCTAAAGGGTTTGGTGTTGCCAACCTCAATACTAATAGCAAGGTGAATAAAGACACTTTATTTGGCATTGCTTCAAATACTAAGGCATTTACCAGTGCAGCACTGGCTAAGCTGGTGGATGAAGGCAAATTAAGCTGGGATGATAGCGTAATTGATCACCTACCTGAATTTAGATTGCATGACCCTTATGTTACCCGTGAAATGCGAATTCGCGATTTGCTAAGTCATCGCAGTGGGTTAGGGCTTGGTCAAGGTGATTTAATGATTTGGCCAAGTACTGATAAATCAGTCGCTGATATTTTATCGGGGCTGCAATATTTAAAACCTGCCAGCAGTTTTCGTAGCCAATATGCTTACAACAACCTAATGTTTGTTACCGCTGGTGAAGTTGTTGCCCGCATATCGGGTATGAGTTGGAACGACTACATTGAAAAAAATATTTTACAGCCGCTCGATATGAGCAACTCACGGGCTGGCTTTTCGCGTATCGCTAAAAATAACAAAAACTGGGCAATTGGGCATATCCCAATGGACGGTAAATTACATCCCTTTTTTGTTAATTACCTTGAAGACTTTAGAGGGGCAGGAGCCATTGCATCAAGCGTAAATGATATGAGCCAATGGCTACGTACTCAACTTGCTGGTGGTAAAATGCCTAATGGCGAGCAGCTATTTAGCGAAAAACAACAAGCACAAATGTGGCACCCACATATTACCTCACTAGCATCTAAAAGTGCTTATGAAGCGTACCATCAGCAATTTAGAGGTTATGGGTTAGGTTGGAGTATAGAAGATTACCACGGCGTTAAGAAGCTGGCACATGGTGGTGGTATTTTAGGTATGGTATCGCAGGTTACTCTTTTGCCAGAGAAAAACGTGGGGATTGTGATATTAAGCAACCAACAAGCGTTTTCTGCATTATCGGCGGTGACCCATGAGGTACTTGAAGATGTACTAGAGCTTGAAGATAAAGACTGGGTTGAAGATTTAGCTAAAAAGCACTTTGCAGGTAAAGAAAAAGCTTATGCTAACGCAGCTCCATCAGTACCAGCAGATATCCAGCCGGCATTGCCAACCATTAATTACAAAGGCACATTGCATGATGATTGGTATGGCGATGTAATAGTTGAAGAGTTAGATGGTAAATTACGCATTGATTTTACCCACACAAAGCGCCTTAAAGGTGAACTGGAGCATTACACTGGCAATACCTTTATCGTTAAGTGGGATGAAAAACTATTAGAAGCAGATGCCTTCATTCGTTTTTCTATGAGTGCAGATAACCGCGTAGAATCAGCGAAAATGAATGCAGTTTCAACGCAGGTGACCGATTTTAGCTTTGATTTTAGAAATCTCGACTTAAAAGCTAAATAACCTGAACCTTGGTTATATAGTCGTTTAGTATCAACCAAAGTCGCAAAGCCACCCTCAGGTGGCTTTGTTATACTCGTTAAGCAACTTATCTTTGGAGTTAGCTATGCGCACTGCGATTATTTCTCACCCCCACTGTCGTAAACATAAAATGATTGACGATCATCCAGAGTGCCCTGAGCGTTTGGATGCCATTAACGACCGTTTACTTGCAAGTGGACTGGATGTCGCTATTGAGCAAAAACAAGCGCCTAAGGCCTCGCGTGAGCACTATTTATTGGCGCATAGTGAGCAACACATTAAGCATGTAGAAAGTATGATCCCAATCGAAGGGCTTAGCGATTTGGACGGCGATACCTGGTTGTGCCCCGATTCATTAAAAGCCATTGAGCGTGCAGTAGGAGCTGGTTTACTCGCTGTTGATGAGATTTTAGAGGGTAAATTGGATGCCGCGTTTTGTTCAGTGCGCCCGCCAGGGCATCACGCTAACAGAGATAGCTCTTCTGGTTTTTGTGTGTTTAACAACCTTGCTATTGCGGTTAAATATGCACAAAGCAAAGGGGTGAAACGCATTGCCATTATCGATTTTGATGTGCACCATGGCAATGGCACGCAAGATATTTTTATGGATGATGAAAATGTGTTGCTGTGCTCGTTATTTCAATATCCATTTTATCCAAATACCGCCATTAAAAATAACGCCACACTGGTAAATTCACCTTTGCCTATAGCTAGTGATGGTACTGATTTAAAAGCGCTTTATGAGCAGCAGTGGTTGCCAAAATTAACAGAATTTAAGCCTGAGCTACTTTTTATAAGCGCAGGGTTTGATGCGCACCTTGAAGATGATATGGCCAGTTTAAAGTTTGTTGAAAGTGATTATATATGGCTTACTGAGCAATTAGCGCAATTTAGCCAACAACATGATTGCTTAGGTATTATCTCTTATTTAGAGGGAGGATACTCACTGTCTGCCCTCGGGCGCAGCGCAATTGCACACGTTAAAGCCTTAGTTGATTTCGGCGAGTAACCTAAATGCCTGTTCAGGAGTAAGCTGCTCTATTTTACTGAGACAACATTGTCCTTCTTTTGCTAAATATTCTTTTACCAATTGGGCTAATTGTATTGCACTGAGTGCATTATGCGCATCGCCATTTAAACCTTGATAGCCACTTACCTTATCTAAAATAACCACGTTTTGCTGCTCATTCACGTCCAGAGTATAAATAAAGTCATGTAACTCATCGGCATACTCTAATAGCTCAATCTCATTATTATAAATAATAATTAATGGGTAACTGATGCTCATATATTGTCCTAAATCAAATTGTCATTTACTGAATAATTTATAATCGTGCATTGGTTTAATTTTGGAAGTAGAAGCAATGCCTCACACTAGCCGCTATCAAAAAGTATGCGATGTTTTTACCAATAAGGTGATCGCTTGCACTAAGGATACCCCTTTAATTGAAGCGGTGAAACTAATGCGTGCGCACAATGTTAGCGCTATTTTTGTTAAATATCAGCAGCAAATAGTGGGGGTATGGACTGAAACAGATTGCTTAACGCTTAACTTTTCTGATCAGACACTAAGACAGGTAATGATTGAGAATGTGATGTCGAGCCCAGTATTAAGTGTACCCAGCCAACAATTATTAACCGATACCGCGATGGTATTTAATAAGCACGGGGTTAAGCATTTACTAGTAACCGATGCCAACGATAACCCAAGTGGGGTGATCAGTATTACTGATATTGTGAGTAATCAAGGATTAGAGCATTACCTGCAATTTAGACCGATAAACGATCAGTATAATAAAAAAATAAGAGTCGTCTCCAGTTCATTAGCAATTAATGACGCGGTTAACTTAATGCGCGAATACGCTGAAAAAGTGATTTTAGTCTTTAATGAAGATGAAAATGTCCATGGCATTATTACCCAACGTGATTTACTAAAGCTCATCACCGAGCAGCATAACCATCTTGTTTGTTGGGATTTAGCGAGCCGTCCTCTTTATAAAATAAGCCCTCAAGACAGCCTTTTTGATGCTTACAGGTTAATGTCTGAAAGTAATATTCGGCATTTAGTGGTAAGCGAAAATAATCAAATTAATGGTGTATTGTCGCTTGAAAACCTAATTAATGAAATTGAAACCGCTTATTGTTGTGAGCTTGAAAAGGTACTTCAGCAGCGTGATATTGCACTGCAGCATTCACAGCGTAATTTATTTTTAGCCAATAAAATTATCGACTCCTCTCTAGATGGCATCATGATCACCGACTCGAATGGGGTGATTATGCAAGTAAATCCTGCATTTACCCATTTAACCGGTTACAAAGAATATGAGGTGATAGGTAAGCGGCCAAATATGTTGAGTTCAGGGCGTCATGATAAAAACTTTTACATAAAAATGTGGGATTCACTGACCAAAACAGGGGTATGGCAGGGGGAAATTCATAATCGTAAAAAATCTGGCGATATTTATATTGAATGGCTCAGTATTATAGAAATAAAAGAGCCAAGTCATAGTGATGTGATTTATGCCGCTATTTTTAGTGACATAACAGAGCGAAAAAGTGCAGAAGAAAAAGTGGTGCAGCTAGCGTATTTTGATGAGCTAACTGGCTTACCTAATCGGCGCTTATTTAACGATAGACTCTCTATGGCATTGGCTGCTGCTCACAGAGACAAACAAATGTTAGCAGTAATGTTTATTGACCTAGACCGTTTTAAAGAGGTAAACGACAGCTTAGGCCATAACGCCGGTGATACCTTATTAAAATTAGTCTCTGAGCGCATTATTAACACTCTTAATGAGGGAGATACACTGGCGCGATTAGGGGGTGATGAGTTTATTGTATTGTGTGAGGTTGAAAACGTAGCAGCTGTTATCAGACTTGCAGAAGGGATTTTAAATCACTTAAATACCCCCTTCAAATTGGAAGGATTTGAAGTGGGTGTTACCGCCTCTATAGGGGCTGCCGTTTATCCCGATGATGGCTTGGACAGTGAAACATTATTAAAGCATGCTGATATTGCCATGTATCGCTCAAAAGATGTAGGGCGTAATTCGTTTCAGTTGTTTCAACCCTCAATGAATGCACGCTCTCTAGAGCGCTTAGCGATGATGAGCCGCTTTCAACATGCACTCGAACATGATGAGTTTGAGCTTTATTTTCAGCCTAAAAAATGTTTAAAAACAGGGGCGATTATGGGGGCTGAAGCATTACTGCGTTGGCATGACCCTGATTTAGGCACTATTCCACCAGCGCAGTTTATTCCACTCGCTGAAGAGTTAGGTTTAGTTGTACGTCTCGATTTATGGGTTATTAACCAAGCCGGTAAAGAGTTAACTCTTTGGCAAGCAAAAGGAATGAACCCTGGGCGTTTAGCAATTAATGTATCTGCTTGCCACCTAAGCCAAGGTAAGTTGGCTGATAATATTAAAGCGATGCTAACTCACTATCAATTACCAGGAAGTTTACTTGAAATAGAGCTGACAGAAAGTAGCTTTATAGGCTCTTTTTCACAGGCAAAAGAACAATTACAACAGCTTAAAACGCTAGGTGTGCATATTGCGCTTGATGACTTTGGCACGGGGTATTCGGCGTTAAGCTATTTAACAAAATTGCCCTTTAACTCATTAAAAATTGATGCCAGTTTTATTGCGAAAATTCCTGATGAATACGGCAATAGCCAAATTGTTACGGCGATTATAGCCATGGCGACAAGTTTAGGATTGGATGTGGTTGCTGAGGGAGTTGAGCATGCCTCGCAAGAGGCACACTTAGTCGAAATAGGCTGCAATGTTATTCAGGGTTACCATTATTGCTATCCATTAACACGACAGCAATGGATAGCATTTTATAACCAAGCAGCAAATGGTTATTCTGAGTCTACACTCACTTCATAAGAGGTGAATTTTCGAATATTAATTACACCACTATCAAAAATTAAGTACTGACCTTTTATACCTTGTAAAACGCCGCTAACAACGGGGTTTTTGTCAAAGTTAAACGAGCTAATTTTGCTTGGGTATTCACTGACTGGAAAATCAAGGTTTACTTCGTCTTCATCAAGTTCTTCAATGGCGGTTGCGCCAAACAACTCACTCAGCTCTGTGAGCTTTTCGCTTATTTGTGGAATAAGTTCAGCGGCCGCTGCTTTTAAGTCAAGCGCGTCGTTTTGTCCTTTTAGCATATTACGCCAATTGGTTTTATCAGCAATAAACTGTGCCAGTGCTACTTCAACTAAGCCCGATTGCAAACGAGTCTGCACTTTAAAAATGGGTAAGGCTTGGGTTGCCCCTTGGTCAATCCAACGGGTAGGGATTTGTGTATGGCGAGTAATGCCCACTTTTAATCCTGAGGTATTTGCTAGGTATACATAATGCGGGATCATGCAATTTTCTTCGCCCCACTCTGGCTCGCGGCAGGTGCCTTGGTCGTAATGGCAGGTTTCCGGTTTCATGATACACATATCGCAACTAGCAAGTTTGCGCATACATACAAAGCAATGTCCTTGAGAGTAGCTCTTTTTGGTTTTTTTACCACAGTTAGAGCACAAAATTGTGCCACTAAAAGTAAGGGTCAGCTGTTTGCCAATTAAGGCATTTAAATCAACCAGCTGCTCACCCACAGGTAGATGATATTGAACTGGCTCTGTTAAGCTCGACTTTAATTTACGCAGTGTACCTTGCATCTTTTCTTGGCCCCAAAGATGTTAAAAAGGGGAGTTTAACATTTTTAGGCTGTATTGGCTTTTTAAGAAGTCTAAATAATTATCATAAGAGAGTGCTTTGGCATATAAGTAGCCTTGGGTACGATCGGCTCTCATGGCTGTAAGTAGTTGATGAACCTCTTGAGTCTCTACGCCCTCAATCGTAATCGTTAGGCCCAGATTATGTGCCATATCTATGGCTGTTTGTACAATAACCTGATGTGCACGGTTATCAGTTAAATCAAACACGAACGACTTATCTACTTTAAGTTCGCTAAAGTGATAGTTAACTAAGTAGCTAAGCGATGAATAACCAGTACCAAAGTCATCTAGTACTACTTTAACGCCTAAAGTGGCCAGTTCATCCACTAAGGTGACTAACGCATCTTGGTTTTCGACAAAAGCAGATTCAGTCAGCTCAAACTTTAATAAATGAGGTGCGACCTGATACTTAATTAAAATATTCTCTACTTTTTCCGTTAAATTGGCGATGGCTAAATTTTTTGCACTTAAATTCACACTAACACTGTGATTTTTGATGCCATCGTTTGCCAGCCTTGCAATGTCTTTACAGGCTTGCTCAATAACCCAAAGGGTTAGCTCATTAATAATACCGGTGTGCTCAGCGAGCATAATCAGCTTTTCTATCGAAATATTTTTAAATTCCGCGTTAGGCCAACGTAATAGTGCTTCAGCGCCATTGATACTGCACTCTTTTAAGCTAATTTGTGGTTGATAATAAAGCGCAAGCTGATCCTCTCTTATGGCTTGCTGTAGCTTGGCAGCAAGTGATACGTCCATTGCTAGGTTATTATTAGCAGATGATGAGCTGACCTTAGTTAGGCTATGTTTAGCATCGTGTAATGCTAAATAGCCTCGCTTTAACCAAAACTCAAAGTCATCACGTTTACCATAACCACTAATGCCAACACTGTAATTAAGTTGTAGGTCTAGACCTTTAATTTGATACGTTTTTGGTAATTTATTTAAGATCTGTTTCAATAACTCTTCAAGTGTATGCTGACTCTGATTTTTAGTGGAAATACAGGCAAATACGCCACTGCCTAAATCAGCAATTTTAGCAGGCTGATTAATGCCACTGTTGAGCTGAGAGAACTCTCGTTCAAAGCTCAATTGGCGTTCTAACTCCTGAGCAACATGTTTAATGAGCTCATACCCTTGCGAAGGGGTAATAATGGTATTTAGAGAATTAAAGTGACGTATTTTCACTAAACATAAAGTGGTAGAGCGCTGTTGTGCTTTGAGTGCCATAAAGGCATATTTTAACTTTGCACTATTGAGTAGCTTGGTTTGCTGAGTATGTGTTGCATGGTACAGCGCTTGCTCACGCTGATAACGAATCCGATCGGCAAGTGCCATTGCCATTAAGACAATTTCACACAAAATGGCAATCAAAAATGCATGGCGTATTGAAAAACTATAGGAAATAACGCCTGTCAGTTCTAAGGGTTGTATCGCAGCGCCAATGATCAGTGGCACCCACGAAAACACGTAAAACTTAGCCCAGCGAAAACCACTTCTTAATTTGTTATAAATTAAAATGAAGCAGACGATATAGAGCGATCCTAAAATCACAAAAAATATCGGTGCTGCTATATTTTCAGGAATAAAAAAACTCAATATAGCAAGCACTAGCATTAGCCTTAATAAGCCGATGCTCAATTTATAACGCCAACAACCATCTTTGTGATAACGCAAAAACAGTGTGCAAAAAGCAAGGGTAAAAAATGCAATGGCGTAATTCGCTACAATTACTTTTTCGTGAATAAATAATTGCCATTGCAGCGGCCATAAATAAAAACCAAATCCCAGAACGGTGCCCATTAATGCAATAGCGCTAATAATGTAGCCAATATAAACCAAATATACGCGGTCTTTAATACCAAAATAAAGTAATAGGTTATACAGTGAAGCCATTAACAGCACGCCAACAAAAATTCCCCAAATGCCCGTTTGAGAGCGCATCAAGTCAACAAATACTGTATGGCGATATAAGTGAATTGGGGTTTTACTGATCCCCACGGTATCTATTTTTATAATGAGGCGTTGCGTAGATTGACCATCAAGCTTAAAACGAATATGGGGTACACTGTATTCAAACAGAGTCAGCCGCGGCTCTTTGTCGCCAAGCTTATAAGTATCGAGTAGCTGGTTATTATTATTAAGTCGGTATATGGTGAGATGATCCACCATTGGGTTATCAAAATGCGCCACCACATCTTCTTGTTGGCTACTTTTATTTTCTAAATCAAGGCGTAACCAATAATTTTGCTGTTTAAAGCTCCAAGGAATATCGTTAAATTTTTGCTGTGTAAACTGCGTTTGTGTACTCATTACTTCTGCGAAGTTTTGTGTCTTGGTTTCATCTATGTAATAAGCATGATCGAGGTAAACAGGGGTGATTTTATCTATAGTATAGCGAGAGGGCATCACAAAGTTTGATGACAATGTGCTGATAATAAAAAAAATAAAAATAAGTATCACGACCGCTATCGCATGATAGCGCAAGGTTTTAAAATCCAATATTAATCTATGCCCTGATTGTTTTTTTATAGTGTAGCAGTAAAAAGCGCAGATAATCTGCGCTTATAAAGTTTAATGAGTAAAACTCAATAATTATTGTTCACGAGCAATTGCACGATAGGCTATATCTGTACGGTATTCCATGCCATCCCAGCTGATTTCATCAATCAGTTTGTAAGCGCGCTGCTGCGCTTGTGTAACGGTATTACCCAGTGCCGTTGCACATAATACTCTACCACCGGCAGTTACTACATTATTGCCGTCTTGCTTAGTCCCTGCATGGAAGACTTTTTCGCCTTCAGGGTAGGTTACTTTTAGGCCACTTATTGCATCGCCTTTCGGGTAGTTATCTGGGTAACCTTTGGCAGCTAAAACAACACCTACAGCAGCACGTGAATCAAACTCAATGGTGGTTTTATCAAGTTCTACACGGTTGGCAGCTTCAATTAGTTCAACTAAATCTGATTGTAAGCGAAGCATCATAGGTTGTGTTTCAGGGTCGCCAAAACGACAGTTATATTCAATCACTTTTGGTGTGCCGGTGTCATCTATCATTAAGCCTGCATACAAAAAGCCAGTGTACGGATGGCCTTCATTAGCCATACCTTCTACCGTTGGGTAAATCACTTCATTCATAATGCGTTGATGAATTTCATCGGTGACTACAGGCGCTGGTGAGTATGCACCCATGCCGCCAGTATTAGGGCCTGCATCGCCATTGTAAGCGCGTTTATGGTCTTGGCTGGTTGCAAACGGCAGTACGTTTTTACCATCAACCATTACAATAAACGACGCTTCTTCACCTTCTAAAAACTCTTCGATGACAACACGGCTGCCAGCTTCACCAAAGGCATTACCCGCAAGCATATCGCGAATAGCGTCTTCAGCTTCCTGATGTGTCATTGCGACAATAACGCCTTTACCGGCCGCTAAACCATCAGCTTTTATAACAATCGGTGCGCCTTTCTCTTTTAAGTAGGCAAGCGCGGGGTCGATTTGTTCAAACGTTTGGTAATCAGCCGTTGGAATAGCATGACGTGCTAAAAAGTCTTTAGTGAACGATTTAGACCCTTCAAGCTGCGCTGCACCGGCTGTTGGGCCAAAAATGGCTAAGCCGTGTTCACGAAACTTATCAACAACCCCTAATACTAGTGGCACTTCTGGACCAACAATGGTTAGCTCAACGTTATTTTGTTGTGCAAAGCTAAGTAGCCCATCAAGGTCTTCAACGTTAATTGCTACGTTCTCAAGTTTTGGCTCAAGGGCTGTGCCGGCATTACCTGGTGCAACATAAACAGTGTTTACTTTTGTATTTTGAGCGGCCTTAAACGCAAGTGCGTGTTCGCGGCCGCCGCTGCCAATGACTAATACATTCATGGCGAATATCCTATTTAAAGCGGTTTTTTAAATTTCAGCGTCATACGGTCGCTTTCACCTATGGCTTTATATTTAGCGGCATCTTGCTCGCCAAGTCTAAGGCTCGGTGGAAGGGTCCATACCCCTTTAGGGTGATCGGCTGTATCAAGAGGGTTTGCATTAATATCGCTTTTTGCTTCAAGTTCAAAACCTGCTTGTTCAGCAAGTGCAATAACCACACTTTGCTTCATATAACCTGATGACTTTTGCATTTCATCGGCTTGTTCTTCAGGAAGGCGATGTTCAACTACACCTAAAGTGCCGCCGGGTTTAAGTGCTGTATAAAAAGACTTAAATGCATTGCTTGCTGCGTCTTTGTCTTTACTCATGAACCAGTTATGGACATTGCGAAAAGTAAGTACCATATCGGCGCTATTTGCAGGGGCAATATCTAAATGAGTAGAAGGAGCAAACTCAGTGAGTTTAACGTTACTAAAGCGGGCATCTTCAGCGATTTTAGCTTTAAAACCAGCAAGAGAGCGTTGGTAGTAACCTACCGATGAATCAGCAGGAAAATGCGCGGCATAATAAGTGCCTCGCTCTTTTAGTGCTGGCGCTAAAATTTCACTATACCAACCACCGCCAGGCGCAATTTCTACTACAGTCATTGTTGGTTTAAAGCCAAAAAACTCCAGAGTTTCTACAGGATTGCGGTATTGATCGCGCTCACTGCTGCGCTCGCTTGCTTTAACTGCATTTGTTAATGCTGATTCGTGGCCGTGGTTGTGTGCCAATGCCATTGTTGAGCTTAATGACAGCGTGGCAACCAGTAGAGATTTTAGTGCAAATTTCATCGTCTAATCCTTCACATTATAATTGTTAGTCATGGTTATAGAATAAGCAGAATACGTGAATTTGATGCAAACAAAAAGAGCTAACTGAAGTAGTTAGCTCTTTAAGCGATTAATGGCGGAAATGGCGCATACCCGTAAACACCATTGCCATACCGGCTTCATCAGCGGCGGCAATTACTTCTTCATCGCGCATTGAACCACCCGGTTGAATAACCGCGGTAATGCCTGCAGCGGCTGCAGCATCAATACCATCACGGAATGGGAAAAATGCATCTGATGCCATTACCGAACCTTTTACTTCAAGGTTTTCATCGGCGGCTTTAATACCGGCGATTTTAGCTGAGTAAACGCGGCTCATTTGGCCTGCGCCTACACCAATAGTCATACCGTCGCGGGCATAAACAATGGCGTTTGATTTTACAAATTTAGCGACTTTCCAGCAAAATAATAAATCTTTAAGTTCTTGCTCAGAAGGCTGGCGCTTAGACACGACCGTTAAGTCGCCTTGCGTTACCATACCTAAATCACGGTCTTGAATTAGAACACCGCCATTAACGCGTTTAATATCATGGCCTGTGCCTTTAGCTGAAAACTCACCACACTCTAATAAGCGAACATTTTGCTTAGCCGAGACTATTTCAGCCGCTTCTGCACTTACACTTGGTGCGATAATAACTTCAACAAATTGACGTTCAACAATCGCTTGTGCGGTGTTGGCATCAAGCTCTTGGTTAAAAGCAATGATGCCGCCAAACGCTGACGTTGGATCTGTTTTAAAAGCGCGATCGTACGCTTCTAAGATATTGTCGCCAATTGAAACACCACATGGATTAGCATGTTTTACAATAACACACGCAGGTACATCAAATTCTTTAACACACTCAAGTGCGGCATCGGTATCGGCAATATTGTTAAACGATAATGCTTTACCTTGTAGCTGAGTCGCTGTCGCCACAGACGCTTCAGTGATGTCGTTTTCAACATAAAACGCGGCATCTTGATGCGAATTTTCACCGTAACGCATATCTTGCTTTTTAGTGAATTGCATATTAATAGTACGTGGGAACTTAGTATCTTCAGCGGCTTCTTCTGTGTAATCAGGCACCATTTTACCGAAGTAGTTAGCAATCATACCGTCGTATTGCGCTGTGTGCTCATAGGCGGCAATAGCTAAATCAAAGCGGGTTTTGTAGGTGGTTGAGCCGTTATTATTTTGCATTTCGCTGATAACACGGTCGTAGTCGCTTGCGTTAACAACAATCGTCACATCTTTGTGATTTTTAGCTGCTGCACGCACCATAGTTGGGCCACCAATATCGATGTTTTCAATAGCATCTTCAAGGCTGCAGTTTTCTTGAGCGACAGTGTTCGCAAAGGGGTATAAGTTAACTACAACGATGTCGATAGCAGCAATGTTGTTATCTGCCATTACGTCTTCATCTTGGCCACGACGAGCAAGGATACCGCCATGAATTTTTGGGTGAAGGGTTTTTACGCGACCATCCATGATCTCAGGGTGACCGGTGTGATCTGATACTTCAGTCACTTTAATAGCATTATCAGCAAGTAGTTTACATGTGCCGCCAGTTGAAAGTATTTCAACACCTTGTGCTTCTAGTGCACGGGCAAATTCAACAATACCGGTTTTGTCTGACACACTCAAAAGTGCGCGACGTATAGGACGATGTGTATCCATTGTAGTTTGATTTCCTCAGTTAATGAGCTAGCTTAGAAGCGCGTATTTTAACTGATTCCGACTCAAAAAACGACTTATAACGACCCATAAAGCGTGAGCATTTTGCAATTTCGTTAATAAATTTTGCATATAAAAAAAGCACCCTAAGGTGCTTTCTACTCAAAATACTTTATACCAGTTGTATTGGATTAGTAAGCAATTATAACGACAGATAAATAAGTCAATAACAAGGCAAAAATTTTGCTGTGTAGTTATTCTACATAAAAAATTTTTAACGCAGTTAGGGGCTTATTTAGCTCGTTAGAATGATTACGGTTTCAATATAGCTGGTATCAGTTCATACCGTATTTTTTAAGCTTTTTACGTAAAGTACCACGGTTGATACCTAGTAAAATTGCCGCACGAGTTTGGTTACCACGTGTGTAAGTCATTACTTCTTCAAGCAATGGCGCTTCTAGCTCAGAAAGAACAAGGTCGTAAACGTCTTGCACATCTTGACCGTTAAGCTGCTTTAAGTAGTGGTGAACAGCTTTTTTTACTGCATCACGCAATGGCTGCGGTTTCTCGTGTGACTGAACATGAGGGTTAGTGATAAATGGAGAAGTCACGTTTTGTTCGAACATTATAAAGTCTCTTTCTTTCTTAGTTAGCTGCTAGTGTTTTAAAGTATTGCTCTAATGCGACGACCTGTGCCTCTGAATTGTCGAGCGCATTAAATACTCGCCTAAACTGACCGTCACTGTCATGGGTTTGCAAATACCAAGATACATGTTTGCGAGCGATTCGTGCTCCCATTGGCTCACCGTAAAACATATGGAGGTTAGTTAAATGCTCCATTAAAATACTGCGCACCTCTGCTATAGCAGGTGGCTGCATATGTTCACCAGTTCGCAAATAGTGGTCTATCTCCCTAAATATCCAAGGGCGACCTTGGGCGGCTCGACCAATCATAATGGCATCTGCACCCGTATAGTCCAAAACCTGTTTTGCTTTTTCTGGTGATGTAATATCACCATTAGCAACCACAGGTATCGACACTGAACGTTTTATATCCCTAATAGTGGCGTACTCAGCATCACCTTTATACATACATGCGCGCGTGCGCCCATGTACAGCCAGTGATGCAATGCCATAACGTTCAGCTATTCTTGCAATCTCTACACCATTACGGTTGTCCTGATCCCATCCAGTACGGATTTTAAGTGTCACAGGTATATCAACCGCATTAACGACGGCATCAATAATCTCTTCCACGAGTTCTGGAAACTGTAATAAGGCTGAGCCTGCAAGTTTCTTGTTCACTTTTTTTGCTGGGCACCCCATATTGATATCTATGATCTGTGCACCGTTTGCAACATTGAATTGTGCGGCCTGTGCCATAAGCTCAGGGTCTGCTCCTGCAATTTGCACCGCACGTATACCCGACTCACCAGAATGATCCATTCGGTTCATCGACTTTTCGGTTTTCCAAACCTTCGGATTCGACGACAGCATTTCAGATACAGCAAGGCCAGCGCCTAAACGACGACATAGCTGTCTAAATGGTCTGTCTGTTATGCCCGCCATAGGCGCGACAATGACATTATTCTCAAGTTGGTATGAACCGATACGCACGATATTCAATAGGCCTCTTTTCAAGGGGCGCTAAGTTTACGGCTTTTTGCGCAAAAATCAAAGGCTATAAATTGAACAAAAGTGACTTTTTTTTGCTCTTTTCGTATTGACATTTGATAACCGTATGACGAAGCGGTTTATTTGTTTGAATTTTGAACGGTCGTTGTTTTTATAATAAAAAATCTTTATTTTTTATTATGTAAAAAAATAGTAAAGCCTGTTAAATACAGGCTCTAGATACGACTTTTGAGTTAATACTCTAAATTTTTTAAAAACGCACTATTACGCTTTTTTAGTGCCACTGACTCGGGTCCAATCACCTTCAATGGCAATTTCATCGAGTTCAATAAAGGGCGCGTATATGTCAGCAACCGATTGTGCTTGTTCTTCTAAAATGCCAGACATGGCAATTTTACCGCCTGGCTTTAATAATCCTAAAATAACACTATGAAGCTCACGCAGTGGTTGCGCTAAAATATTTGCCACTACAATGTCAGCAGTAAACTCAGGCTGGTTTTCTGGAAGGTAAACTTCAAGCTTGTCAGCAACGCCATTACGATTAGCGTTATCTAGGCTTGCTTCTAGGGCTTGTGGGTCTATATCTATCCCAATCATGCGCTCAGCACCTAATTTAATTGCTGCAATGCCTAATATGCCTGAGCCACAGCCAAAATCGACTACCGTCTTACCAGTTAAGTCTTGGCTTTCAAGCCACTTTAAACACAGCGCGGTGGTGGCGTGTGTGCCAGTTCCAAATGCAAGGCCTGGATCAAGCAGTACATTGACTGCGTCAGGGTCTGGAATATCGCGCCAGCTAGGGCAAATCCAGAGTTTTTCGCCAAATTGAATGGGGTGGAAATTATCCATCCATTCACGTTCCCAATCTTTGTCTTCGAGTTGCTCAATTTTGTAAACTAAATTGTCTTTTAGTTCATCATGGCGCTTTAATAGCGCAACCACGGCGTTCATATCATGATTAGCTTCGAACAGGCCAATTACTGTGGTGTCAGCCCAAAAAACGACAGTGCCAATTTTAGGCTCATAAATAGGGGTGTCTTTTGCATCAATAAAGGTGACTGAAGCACTACCAGCTTCCATTAATAGGTCACTTACTGCATCAGCAGTTGCAGCATTGGCATTGATACGGATTTGGATCCAGGCCATTTTTATTTCCTTGAAATAGAAAAAAGGCCGCTACAGCGGCCTTTTAAGTTAACTCATAATGTAACGCTAGATTACTTAGCGTCTAAAAAGCTTTTCAGTAAATCAGAGCGAGAAGGGTGACGTAACTTACGCAGTGCCTTCGCTTCGATTTGACGAATACGCTCACGTGTTACGTCAAATTGCTTACCTACTTCTTCTAACGTGTGGTCGGTATTCATATCAATACCAAAACGCATACGTAATACTTTCGCTTCACGGGCTGTTAAGCCAGCTAGCACATCGTTAGTTGCGCCACGAAGAGACTCCATTGTTGCCGAATCGATAGGCGAATCAATAGTCGTATCTTCGATGAAGTCGCCTAAGTGCGAATCTTCATCATCACCAATCGGTGTTTCCATTGAAATTGGCTCTTTTGCAATCTTAAGTACCTTACGGATTTTATCCTCAGGCATCATCATGCGTTCAGCTAATTCTTCTGGATTTGGCTCACGACCCATTTCTTGTAACATTTGACGTGAAATACGGTTCAATTTATTGATCGTTTCAATCATATGTACTGGAATACGGATCGTTCTTGCTTGGTCAGCAATAGAGCGCGTAATTGCTTGGCGGATCCACCACGTAGCATAAGTAGAGAACTTATAACCACGACGGTATTCAAATTTATCAACCGCTTTCATCAGACCAATGTTACCTTCTTGAATTAAATCCAAGAACTGTAAGCCACGGTTGGTGTATTTTTTCGCAATTGAAATTACAAGACGTAAGTTTGCTTCTACCATCTCTTTTTTAGCACGGCGCGCTTTCGCTTCACCAATACTCATGCGACGGTTTATGTCTTTAATACGTTCAATGCTTAAGCCAGTGCTTTCTTCCATTGAAGTAAGTTTGCTAATACAACGAAGTATTTCAGGCTTCACTTCTTCAAGTTTAGCTGAATGCTTTTCGTTGGCTGCAATTTCAATATCAAGCCATGCTGTGTCAGTTTCGTTGTTTGCAAAATGCTTAACAAAGGTTTTCTTTGGAAGCTTTGAAACTTGTACTGCATGCTTCATGATAAGACGTTCTTGAACGCGAACTCGGTCCATCATTTCACGCATGTTATTAACCATGCGATCAAATTGTTTAGGCACAAGTTTGAAGGTTCTGAACAACTCACCGATTTCTAAAATAGCGGCTTGAGATTCTGGGTGAGAGCGACCTTTTTTATCGAATGTTTCACGTGCTTTAGTGTATAAATCACGTAAGTTTTCGAAATGGATGCGCGCTTCTTCAGGATCTGGCCCTGTATCTACTTCTTCTTCGTCTTCATCATCGCTGTCATCGTCATCATCGTCGCTGTCATCAAGCTGTTTTTCGCTTAATTCAGAACCAATGTTAGTGGCAGCAATCGGTGGTGCTTCGTCTGCATCAGGATCGAAAAAGCCAGAGATAATGTCGCTAAGACGCATCTCTTCTGCTTCAAACTTATCCCACTGTTCAAGTAGGTAAGTGATCGCTTCTGGGTATTCAGCAACCGAAATTTGTACTTGGTTAATGCCTTCTTCAATACGTTTAGCGATAACGATTTCGCCTTCACGGGTAAGAAGCTCAACAGTACCCATTTCACGCATGTACATGCGAACAGGGTCAGTTGTACGGCCAATTTCTTTTTCTACAGTAGCAAGGGCTGCAGCGGCAGCTTCCGCTGCGTCTTCGTCTGTCGTGGTTTCTTGCATCATTAATTCATCAGCATCAGGCGCGTTTTCGCTAACCTTGATACCCATGTCATTAATCATGCTAATGATATCTTCTACTTGATCTGAGTCGATAATATCTTGTGGAAGGTGATCATTAACTTCTGCAAAAGTTAAGTAACCTTGCTCTTTACCTTTTTGAATCAGAAGTTTTAATTGTGACTGAGGAGTTGGATCCATAGAGATTGTTTCTTCCACTCTGATAAGTTGATACAACAGGCGCCATCATGGAGTTTGCTCAAAGGCTAACCAGAATAATGTGACGCAGTGAATAGCACAGTATAACAGCCTAAATCAAATCTGACTAGCCGTTAGTCGTTTTTAACGCTGTCATTAGCAAATGACATTCTAGTCGTTCATCGCTATTTAAGCCCTGTGTCTTGTCTTTTATTAATAGGGTCTCTAGTCGATAATTTAAACACTGATCTTCAATAAATTTAAAAGTATTTTGAAAAACAGTCTCTAAACGCTCTTCATTTATTTGATGTTGCCATGTCGCTAACTTAGTTAGTGGCTCATAGTCATCAGTATCTCTAAATGATTCGAGAATTTGTGCAGTGGTAATGCCGTCTTTTTGTAATGCTTGATGTTGCAGGCGCAATAATAAGCCAATACCCGCTATATTCATTTGTGCTAAATCAGGCAAGTAGGGCACGCTTTTCGCCAAATTAGGATGCTGAATTAAAATACCTATCGCTTGGCGCATGGGGGTAATTTTAAATTTGCGTTCAATTGCTTGCTGTTGTTTTGGCGTTTTTAAGTGATTATTAAGTTGCTCACGGGTGCGACCAATTAATCGGCCTAACTGCTCTAGGATATTTTCTTGATAGAACTCACTTGGGATCTTTTCAATTAATGGCAATGCTGCACTAAGTAGCTTAGCTTTACCGGAATCAAGCGTTAAATCAATCTCTTTACTTAGTTTATTAAACAGCACTTTAGTGAAGTCATCGGCGTTTTCAAGGCGCTGCTCAAAAGCCTCTTTACCTTCTTGTTGTACAAGTGAATCAGGGTCTTCACCATCGGGTAAAAATACAAAATGCAGTGCTTTACCATCGTTTAAGTAAGGAAGTGCATTTTCCAGTGCACGCCACGCAGCATCTTTACCTGCACGGTCACCATCGTAGCAACAAATAACTTTGTCAGTGGTTCTAAATAAAGTGTGCATATGCTCGCTAGTTGTCGCTGTGCCAAGGGCTGCTACGGCATATTCAATACCTTGTTCTGCCAGCGCGACTACGTCCATGTAACCTTCTACAATCAGTACATGGTCAAGCTTTTTGTGCGCTTGTTTAGCTTCATAAAGCCCATAGAGTTCAAAGCCCTTATGAAATATGCGCGTCTCCGGAGAGTTTAAATATTTAGGCCCTTGATCCGCTTGCATTACTCTCCCACCAAAAGCGATAACGCGGCCGCGTTTATCACGAATAGGGAACATTAAGCGATCACGGAAAAAGTCGAACTGTTTACCTGGGGTTTTCTCTGATGCGAGTTTTAGCTCAACTAATTGCTCTTTTTGTTCTTGGTTTCGCCCTAGTTGTTGGCACAGACCTTCCCATTCGCTGGGCGCATAACCCATCATAAACTTTTTAACTGTTGCGCCACTTAAGCCGCGACCTTTAACGTAATCGATTACCGCTTCAGAGTTACTGTGATGTTTTAGCTGATGCTGATAAAAGCGTGCTGCATGGAGCATTAAATCGTAGTCTGAACGTTTTTGTGCCGCTGTGCGTTCTGGTCCATTACTGCTTCCTTGCTCGCGAGGAACATCAAGGTTAAGTAAACTGGCTAGTTCTTCAATTGCATCAACAAACTCGAGTTTGTCATACTCCATAACAAAAGAAATAGCGTTGCCGTTAGCGCCACAGCCAAAGCAATGATAAAACTGTTTATCTTGCGATACGGTAAATGAAGGCGATTTTTCATTGTGAAAAGGACAGCAAGCTTGATAGTCTTTGCCCGCTTTTTTCAACCCTACCTTTGAGTCAATCAGGTCGACAATATCGGTTCGTGCCAATAAATCATCGATAAAGTTGCGTGGGATCTTTCCAGCCATTGGTTAAAGTACAGCCCTAAGATAAATAGAAAAGTGATGAAAACGAATTATTATACGCAAAGATTTGAACATAAATGCATAATTTTTTGAAGTACTAAATCTCTAAACGAAGAAACCGAGCTCAAGGCTCGGTTTACTTCAATCATACTTAATGTATGTGGGAGTATTAGGCAGTTAATCGTTGCTTAATTAAACCTGAGATTTTGCCCATATCGGCACGACCTTCGGCTTTGCTTTTGATTATACCCATTACTTTACCCATGTCTTGCATACCTGCTGCGTTAGTATCAGCAATAGCCGCGTCAATGAGAGCAATGATTTCTTCTTCACTCAGTTGTTGAGGTAAAAAAGCTTCAAGTGCTGTAATTTCATTGGCTTCAATTTCAGCTAAATCATCACGCCCAGCATCTTTGTACTGAGTGTAAGAGTCGCGACGTTGTTTAACAAGCTTCACTATAACGGAGGTAATACCTGCGTCGTCTAGTGTTATTTGCTCGTCAATTTCACGTTGCTTGATTGCAGCAAGTACCATACGAATAGGGTTAAGACGTTGTTTGTCTTTGGCTCTCATCGCATCTTTTTGCGCATCTTTTAGCGTTATTAAAAGGCTCATTTATACAAGACCTAATATATTAGTATAATTTAACGCGACGAGCGTTATCACGAGAAAGTTTTTTCATGTGACGTTTTACAGCAGCTGCTTTTTTACGCTTACGCTCAGCTGTTGGTTTTTCATAGTGCTCGCGACGACGAACTTCTGAAAGGATACCTGCTTTTTCACATGAACGCTTGAAGCGACGAAGTGCTACGTCAAACGGTTCGTTCTCTCTTACTTTAATTACTGGCATTAAAAATTCACCTACCTAAATTATGAGCGTTGCTCAAGTTGATCAAACATTGATCAAGTGGTTCAAAAATGGTGCGGTATTGTAATCCGAAGCAACACCACATGTAAAGGATAATATTAACAGAAACCCGACCGCTAAAACAGTGTTAATTTATATGGCGTTGGTACAGCCTACAAAAAACTTGACCAGCTTTTTTCTCTTTTATTAACAACCAGTTACTAGGTGCTTTAAACGAAGTTAATTCT
Source organism: Pseudoalteromonas sp. DL-6 (assembly GCF_004328665.1). Taxonomy (NCBI): domain Bacteria; kingdom Pseudomonadati; phylum Pseudomonadota; class Gammaproteobacteria; order Alteromonadales; family Pseudoalteromonadaceae; genus Pseudoalteromonas; species Pseudoalteromonas sp. DL-6. Next base: position 2,891,625 of record NZ_CP019770.1, on the reverse strand, counting down.
GTTTCTACCTCAACGTATATCAGAGCGTCTGACTCGAGCCATTGATTATTTTCTAATAAATCACAGCATGATTGAGCCAAATTTTTACGAAATGGCGGGTCAATAAAAACTAAATTAAATGCCTCACTGGTGTTTTTACTCTCAAGAAAGGTCAAGGTATTAGTATTGAGTACCTGTGCATTTTGCGCATTCAGCGTGGCAATATTTTGCATGAGTTGTTTTGCTGCTAACGCATCAAGTTCTATAAACGTGGTGTTTTTAGCAAAGCGAGATAGCGCTTCGAATCCTAAACCACCGGAACCGGCAAAGCAATCGAGAGTGCGCGCATCGCGGGTATCGTGCATTAACCAATTAAATACTGTTTCTTTTATTCTGTCGGTTGTGGGGCGCAGGCCTTGGACATCTTTTACTGACAGTTTACGACCGCGAAATTGGCCGCTAATGATTCTAATAACGCCATCGGCTGATTTATGGCTGGTGTTATTTTGTGTGGTTTTTTTTCTCATTTAACTCACTAAAAATTGGTATCTATGATCTAGCTCAGATAATATTGCAATCATATCATGGCGTGTCATTTTTCAACTGCGCTAAAAGTGTTACTATTATGCACCCTCGAGGATAACGTGTTGCTAAAAAGCAATTATTTAGGCTTAAAAGCACGTTATCATTATCGTTAGTTTATCAGATTTTTATAAGTGGTTATTAGCAAGTATGGCAAAAAAAAGTAAATTCATGTCGTGGCTCGGTTTTGGCAAGTCAGATAAAAAACAAGCGGAAGCTGATAAACAACAAGCATTAGCAAACGAGCAGGCAGAAAAAGCCGAACAGGAGCGCTTAGCAGCAGAGAAAGCCGAGGCTGAGCGTTTGCAAGCTGAAGCTGAAGCCGAACGTTTAGAACAAGCCCGAATTGCAGCTGAACAAGCTGAAGCAGAACGTTTAGCGCAAGAGCAAGCTGAAAAAGCCGAACAACAAATAGCTGCTGAAAAAGCAGAGGCGGAACGTTTAGAGCAAGAAAAACAGGCGCAAGCACAACGCGCAGCGGCTGCAGAAAAACAAGCGATTGAACAGGCTAACGCTGAGCTATTAGCCAAACAACAGGCAGATGCAGAGCAACAAAGACAAGAGCAAGCTAAACGCTTAGCTAAACAACAAGCGCAAATGCAGTTAGAGCAAGAGCGTATCGCGGCGGAACAAGCTGAAAATGAGCGTTTAGAGCAACAACGCATTGCAGCAGAGCAAGCTGAGAATGAGCGTTTAGAACAACAGCGTATTGCAGCAGAGCAAGCTGAAAATGAGCGTTTAGAGCAACAACGCATTGCAGCAGAGCAAGCTGAAATTGAGCGTTTAGAGCAACAACGCATTGCGGCTGAACAGGCAGAGAATGAACGCTTAGAGCAACAACGCATTGCAGCAGAGCAAGCTGAAATTGAGCGTTTAGAGCAACAACGCATTGCGGCTGAACAGGCAGAGAATGAACGCTTAGAGCAACAACGCATTGCAGCAGAGCAGGCTGAGAATGAACGCTTAGAGCAACAACGCATTGCAGCAGAACAAGCTGAGAATGAACGTTTAGAGCAACAGCGCATTGCAGCAGAACAAGCTGAGAATGAGCGTTTAGAGCAAGAACGCATTGCGGCTGAAGAAGAGGCTGAACGCTTAGAGCAACAGCGACTGACTGCAGAGCTTGCAGAGGAAGATGCAAAAAAAGTTGAACAGCCTAAAAAAGAAGGCTTTTTCTCTCGTCTTAAAAAAGGTTTACTTAAAACTCGCGTTAATATTGGCTCTGGTTTTTCGTCTATTTTTAGCGGTAAAAAAATTGATGACGAGTTATTTGAAGAGCTAGAAACTCAGTTACTTACAGCTGATCTTGGGGTTGATACCACCATGAAGCTCATTGATAACTTGACTGATGCTGCTGATCGCAAGCAACTTAAAGATGGTGATGCCCTTTATGAGCTTATGAAACAAGAAATGGCAACTATGCTCAAAACAGCAGAGCAGCCTTTAGAAATACCAGCAGAGAAAAAACCTTTTGTTATCCTTATGGTAGGTGTAAACGGCGTAGGTAAAACCACCACCATTGGTAAAATGGCCAAACAATTTCAAAACCAAGGTAAGTCGGTCATGCTTGCTGCAGGTGATACCTTTAGAGCTGCAGCGGTAGAGCAGCTTCAAGTATGGGGTGAACGCAACAGCATTCCGGTAATAGCTCAACATACGGGTGCTGATAGTGCATCGGTAGTATTTGATGCTTTTCAAGCTGCAAAAGCACGTAATGTCGATGTGTTAATTGCTGATACAGCAGGGCGCTTGCAAAATAAAGATAACTTAATGCAAGAGCTTGAAAAAATAGCCCGTGTTATGAAAAAAGTAGACCCTGATGCACCGCATGAGGTGATGCTGACTATTGATGCTGGTACCGGCCAAAATGCAATTAGCCAAGTAAACTTATTTAATCAATGCGTAGGTTTAACGGGTATCACACTATCAAAACTCGATGGTACTGCTAAAGGCGGAGTTATTTTTGCCGTTGCCGATAAGTTTAATATTCCTATTCGTTACATTGGCGTAGGTGAAAGTATTGATGATTTACGTACCTTCAAGAGCGATGACTTTATTGACGCGCTATTTAGTCAAGATGAGGACGACGCTTAATTTACCAAAAGGGAGCCTGCTCCCTTTTTAATTGCGAGGAATACCATTTTATTTTTAAGCCTAAGGCTCACAATAAATTGGCAATAATAAAAAATGATAAATTTTCAGCAAGTAAGTAAAACCTATACCGGTGGGCACCGCGCGCTTGAAAAAGTGAACTTTCATATAAAGCCTGGTGAATTGGCCTTTTTAACAGGCCACAGTGGTGCCGGTAAAAGTACACTGTTAAAGCTTATAAGCTTGATGGAACGCCCTTCTGCGGGCAATGTGTTTATCAATGGCGTGGATTTAAATAAATTAAATTCGCGTCAAATTCCTTATGCACGTCGTGATATTGGTATTATTTTTCAAAATCATCGGTTATTAGAGCGATATACGGTATTTGATAACGTTGCTTTGCCCTTAATTATTGAAGGGACTCACCACAAGCAGGTTGCCAAACGTGTACATGGCGCGCTCGATAAAGTGGGCTTGTTAGATAAAGTTCGCTGTCACCCCTCAACACTTTCTGGCGGTGAGCAACAACGAGTAGGGATTGCACGAGCCATCGTCAATTCTCCACCTATATTGCTAGCCGATGAACCTACCGGTAACTTAGACCCTGAATTATCAATGGAAATATTACGCCTGTTTGAAGACTTTAATAGACATGGCACCACGGTTTTAATTGCCACCCATGATTTAGGCTTGGTGTCGCGAATGAAGTACCGTAGCTTAACGCTTCATGATGGGCGCATGAGCCAAGATCCATTGGCTGAGGGGATATTATGAGTTTACTATTTAAAAGCCGTCAAAATAGTAATGATAAACAAAAAAAATCAGTATTCTCTGGTGGTTACTTTTTCATTATTAATATTTTTCGCCAAGGTGTGTACAGCCTAGGAGAAATGTGGCGCACGCCATTGGCTTCAATGATGACCATTGCAGTACTCGGTTTGAGTTTAACCTTGCCCGCTACACTATATTTAGTGGTTAAAAATGTGCAGCAAGTGAGTAGTGGTTTTGAGCAAGCCAGCGAAATATCCTTGTTTGTAAAAGAAAATATGAGCGAGCAAGAAACACAAACTTTAGTTAAACGTTTAGCGCTATATCCAGAAATACAAAGTGTGACTTTTATTTCTCGCACTGAGGCTTTGGATGAATTCAAAGAAATGTCTGGGTTTGGTCAGGCTTTAGAATATTTAGATAGCAACCCATTACCGAATGTGGTTTTAGTTACACCAACACAGCGACATAGCCAACCTAATGCGGCTAAGCTATTGCTTAAAAAACTCGAAGCCGAGCGCGAAGTTGACTTTGGTAAGCTTGATATTGCTTGGCTTGAGCGCCTAAATGCATTACTAAGTTTGTTAAAAGAGAGTGTAATCACTATTGCGCTACTATTACTTACCTCAGTGACGCTTATTATAGGCAACACAATTCGTTTATCTATTATGGATAAAAAAGAAGAAATACAGGTAATGAAGCTAGTGGGGGCAACCAATACCTTTATACACGCTCCATTTTTATGGACCGGCATTTGGTATGGCGTGATTGGCGGATTGTTTGCCTTTATTTGTGTAGCATTAATGATGTGGTGGCTATCGGCTGCAGTAAGCAGTGTTGCAGGGGTGTATCAAACCAGTTTTACGCTAATAGGGCTTAGTCTTAATGAGTTTGGCGCGTTGGTATTACTTGCTACTAGTTTAGGTTTTATTGGTTCTTACTTATCGGTTAATCGTTACATCTCAGAAATAGAACCTGATAAGGTTTAGGGCCCTAATATAATTCTTAAAACTGTCATGTTTTAAGTTTAAAATTATAAAAAAGCCAAAGTAAAAAGGTTAATCTTTGCTTTGGCTAAATCAATTCATAGGTTATTCAGTCGCCTAGCGTAGACTGGCTTAACACTAAAAAAACCACTTGATTTATGATTCAAAAAAGTTTTAAATTCAAGTTAGCACTCTTACTAAAAGAGTGCTAAGATGGTTTCAAATGTTTATCACCGAGGTGAAAAATGAGTAAAGATTTATACGCAATGGCACTTACAGTTGGGCAACAAAGCGCAAGTATGGATGGCTACCTTCAAGCTGTTAGTACTATTCCTATGCTTAAAGTTGAGCAAGAGCAGGAACTTGCAAAAAGACTTCAGGAAGAAGGCGATCTTAGTGCTGCAAAGCAACTCATTATGTCGCATTTGCGCTTTGTAGCGCACATAGCTAAAAGCTACTCGGGTTACGGGTTACCACAAGCTGATTTGATTCAAGAAGGTAACATCGGACTAATGAAAGCAGTAAAACGTTTTGACCCATCAGTGGGTGTACGTTTGGTTTCATTTGCGGTTCATTGGATCAAAGCTGAAATCCATGAATTTGTGCTTAAAAACTGGCGTATCGTTAAAGTAGCGACGACCAAAGCACAGCGTAAATTGTTTTTTAATTTACGTAAAAATAAAAAGCGTTTAGGTTGGTTTAACCAAGCTGAAGTGAGCACAGTAGCGAGTGAGCTAGGTGTGAGTGAAAAAGAAGTGCGTGAAATGGAGTCGCGTATGAGCGGCCAAGACATGGGCTTTGATTTAACTGGCGACGATAATGATGACGCGCCAACCAGCACTTACTCACCGGTGCAATACTTAACCGATGGTTCTGCTGATTTAGCTGACGACATTGAACAACAGCAATGGCAAGAACAGTCGCATACGCGTTTATTTAGCGCCTTGAAAACACTCGATGAGCGCTCTCAAGATATCGTTAGTGCACGTTGGCTGTCAGACGATAAAGCAACACTGCAAGAGCTGGCTGAAAAGTACAGCGTATCAGCTGAGCGTGTTCGCCAGCTAGAAAAAACAGCAATGAAAAAATTACAAAGCGCGATGAGTTAATCGTACTTAAAAAACTGACAAAGCCCTGCATGAAAATGCGGGGCTTTTTTATGCTTTAAAGAAAAGTTAATAAAAAGCAGGCTTGCAACTTTTTTGCTTACCTGTTGTTACATCTTAATATCTTTTAATTAAAAAGAGTCTCATTGAAATTAGTGAATAAGTTTGGTTTTTAACTAAATTAATGATTTCTATTTGTTTTTTTTAGCTTGTATGTGAAGATGCCTCGCGTGTGAGCTTAAATCAGCTTCAACAATAGTCTAAATTCAGCCATTCAATCGCTGTATTTAAAATCACTTTCTAATTTTATTAACACGAGTATTTGCACTCACTATGAACTCTTATTCACTAAAGAAAAAGATCTTGCTATCGGTGGTTCTTGCCCTAGCTGTCATCATTATTTTGCTATCGTGGAATAGCTACACCTCTCAAAAAGCGTTACTGTTAAAAAGCAGTATTGATAACGTCAGTCAATCGGGTAAACAGCAGGCAGTACGCATTGAAAGTTGGTTAGTCGATCGACAGCGAATTGTAGAATCAGTAGCTAGCAAAGTTGAGGGCAATACGTTAAACGCACTGCAACAAGCAAAGTTGTCGGGTGATTTTGAGTTGACATACTTTGGTGATAATCAGGGTAAAATGACTGATTCTGATCCTAATATTGACCGAAGCGGCTACGACCCGCGCTCAAGACCATGGTATAAACAAGCACAACTTACAAGTGGTACCGTAATTACTAAACCTTATTTAGATACCGCGTTTAATCAGTTGGTTGTTTCTATTGCTAAAACCACGCAAAGCGGCGTGGTAGCGGGTGATTTATCGATTGAGACCTTAGTCGATAGCGTCAATACAATGTCTTTGCCTGCAGATGGATACGCAATCATGATGCATAAAGATGGCACTGTGATTGCTTATAAAGACACTAAAAAAGTAATGGCAGATATTACGCATATTGACTCGAAAATTAATCACCAATTAATTTTATCTAACAGCCAAAACAGTGAATTTACGCCTATTTATTTTAAAGATGAAGGCCGAGAGAAGCTTGTTTGGGGTGAGAATATTAACAATACTGATTGGCAGCTATTATTTGTACTGGATAAGCAAACCTTAGAGGCACCGCTAATCAGTTTATTAGTAACTCAACTCGTGTTAGTTGGTGTGGCACTTTTATTAAGCGTGTTTGCTATTTCATGGTTATTGGGTGTGTTGCTTGCGCCGTTAAGCCGAGTATCACAAGCATTATCAACAATTGCAGATGGTAACGGTGATTTAACCCAGCGTATTAGTGTTGATACGCAAGACGAGGTTGGGGTACTGGCTGATAGTTTTAATCGCTTTGTAAGCAGCCAGCATGAGCTAATTAGCCATATTCGTCAGCTAGCAACGGATTTGGATTTTGATGCAGAGAAAAGCTTAATCACCAACCAAAGCAGTGTCAGTGAATTGCAGCGACAGCAACAAGAAGTAGCCATGGTTGCCACTGCAGTAACAGAAATGGCGAGTGCAACCCATGAAATTGCTGCTAATGCTGAAAATACTGCGACCGCATCGCAGCAGTCGGCGCAAAGTAGTCGTGAAGGTAAGCTGTTAGTTGATAAAACCAGAAACACGATTAATTCACTGGCGGGCGAAATAGACCAAACTACCACCGTGATTGGTGAGCTAAGCTTGCATGCTCAGGCTATTTCGAGCATTTTGACCACTATTCAAGAAATTGCTGAGCAAACTAATCTCTTAGCACTTAATGCCGCTATAGAGGCTGCACGCGCCGGTGAACAAGGGCGTGGTTTTGCTGTGGTAGCTGATGAGGTTCGTGTGCTATCAAGAAGAACACAAAACTCTACAGCCGAAATTTATACCACCATAGAAACTTTACAAAACACTACTAAAAAAGCCGTGAGCTTGATGGACAGCAGTAAGGGTTATGCCAATAATAGTGTTGATGATGTAAATGCTGCGGCGCAAGCATTAGAAGAAATTACTTTGGCGGTAAATGAAATTTCTGATATGGCGGGTCAAATAGCCGTAGCTGCAGAAGAGCAAACGCAAGTGACCAATGAAATTACTAGAAATACGGTCGCCATTAAAGATGTAACCGATGAAATAACGACCTCAGCTACTGCGCATTTAAGCCAAGCAGAAGTCTTAAAAGACAGAGCTACAGATTTAAATGCCAAAGTAGCGACGTTTATTTTATAAGTAGCATACTTATAATTGAGTTAAATCAACTGTTGGGGTAAGGCGTTACCTTGCTCCATCAGTTTAATGAAATGGCTTGTTGTTGGGCTATTTGCACATACTTACGTTCTACCAGTTGTGATACTGGCACCAATTCAAATCCTTGCTCGGTTAATTGCGGCAAAGCGTGGCGTAAAAAATCGATGGTTTCGGGATAGGGGTGCGCTATTGCAATGGCAAACTGATACTTAGTTGCTTTTGATTTTAGTTCTTCTAGCCTAAATTGTAGCTGCTCAGGGGTCGTTATATTATCTAAAAATACATGCCGACCAATATTCTCTACCCCTAAAAAGTTAGCTGCATTCTGTGCTTGGCTTAAGTCGGTTGTTCGGCTATCAAGAAAATACAACTGACGCTTTTTAAGTACTTCCATAGTCCATTTCATTGCTTGGCTTTGCTGAGTGAGCGCAGAGCCCATATGGTTATTAACCCCTTTAACTTGTGGCAAACTAGCCAGCGCATTACCGAGTGTTTGTTGGAGTTGGGCTTTGTCCATATTTAAAGTGAGCGCCCCAGGGCCCAGCTTTTTACCATTTAAAGCTTGCATAGGCACATGCAACAGGAGTTCTTTATTTGACTGACTAGCAAGGGTTGCAAATATTTGAGAGTAGGGAGTATGAGGCAAAATTGAATAAGACAATTGCCCAGGTAAACTCAGGAATTCTAGGTCACGTTGATGATAACCTATGTCATCGATCACTATGGCTATTTGTTTGGCTTTAACAGCACTCGATGTTGCAAATAAGGCTAAAAAAAGCCCAGCTAACACCATTAAATTTATAATTTTCACGTTTTATAATTTTTATTATCTTAAAATAATTTACCACTTTTACTGCATGCTAAGTAGCTGCTTTGCTTTTACTAACTGGATATCGGCTAATTCTTCAGCGTTAAAAGCGGTGTTTTGTTCTGATTGTTCATTTTTTATTATAACGGCTTTATTTGTTTGTGGAAGCGTTGTTTGATTAATCGCCACATTTGGGGTTACGCCAATCCCTTCAATAGACTCTCCCAATGGCGTAAAGTAGCGAGCTGTTGTTAGTTTCAAAGCGGTATCACCATCGCCTAATGGAATGAGTGATTGCACTGTTCCTTTACCAAACGACTGACTGCCTACTATTTTTGCACGTAGGTTTTCTTTTAACGCTGCAGCCAGTATTTCTGCTGCTGAGGCTGAGTTTTCATTAATGAGCACAACAATCGGTGCACCTTTTAAAATATCGCCACGTTTAGCGTAAAAGGATTGATTCGAATCATAAAAACGTCCTTTGGTGGTCACGATTAAGCCATCTTGAAGAAACAGATCTGCTACTGCAACTGCACTTTTTAAGGTGCCCCCAGGGTTGTCTCGTAAATCAATAATCAGGCCTTTTAAAGAATGGCCGTAATGGTTTTGCATGGCAGCTATTTGTAAGGCAACCTCATGCAAGGTGTGATTAGAAAAGTTATTAATAGCAATATAGCCACTACCCGCATCAAGTAGTTGCTTGGTAACACTGGCGAGCTTAATTTGTTTTCTACTAAGATTAAATATTAGCGGTGTTTGATTATTATTACGGGTAATACTTAGCCGTACTTTACCGTTAGCACTATCTTTAATTTGCTGCGCGACGATATCAATGGGGCTATTTTCTACATGGCGCTGATTAACGGCGGTAATTATATCGCCTGGGCGAAGGCCAGCTTGTTTTGCTGGTGAATTATTAATTACTTTAACAATTGTGGTGCGCTGTTCAATGCTTTTTACTTCTATACCTAAGCCGGTATAGCGGCCATTAGTATTATCAAATAATGCATTTAACTCATTTTTATCTAAATACTTAGAGTAAGCGTCGAGCTTAGAATATAAGCGTTCAAATTGAGACGTATTGTATTCAATATATTCACTATTTTGCAGTGCTAAATCATCAACGTAGTAGGTGTGGATATTAAACAGTATTTCATTTATTTTTTGGCTTTCTAAATCTTTAACCGAGCTTGCATAGCCTGTATTTATAAAGCTAAAAAACACGAATAAAAAAAACAACTGCAAACAAAACCAAAACATTGGTTTTGTTTGCGATACTTTTTTTTGGCAAATGTGTCTGTTTATCATAACTGCCTCTAATAGGATGCAGCTATTTTGATATTAAATACGCCTGCACCATTTTATGGGATTAACAGCACGCCCTTTATGACGTATTTCAAAGTATAGACCAGAATCAGCTTGTCCACCGCTTTGCCCAACTAATGCAACACTTTCACCTTCTCTGACCATATCACCCACGTCTTTTAGCAAGGTTTGTGCGTGTCCGTATAAGCTCATAAAACCTTGGCCGTGGTCAAGTACGATTACCCAGCCATAGCCTTTTAACCAATCGGCAAATACTACTTGGCCATTATCGATACTGTTTACCGCAGTCCCTTCAGATGCAGAAATTAACACGCCTTTCCAATTAATGCCCCCGTGTTTACGTTGGCCAAACTGGTGCGCTAATTTTCCTTTGCTCGGCCAGTTTAATTTACCCTTATTGCGATTTAAGCCAAGTAGCTCAATTTTTGTGGTTTTTTCTTCTTCTTCAAGCTCTTTAATGGTAGCAATCAGAGTTTGCTCGTTTTCTTCTAAATAGCTAATGGAATTTTTGGTTTTATTTAATTGCTGTTTTAGATTTTTTAAGCTTGCTTGACGTTCATTTTTAGCCCCAAGAAGCGCTGCTTGTCGTCTTTTTTGCTCCTCAAATAAAGCAACCAGTCTCTCTTTTGTTTTCGCAAGTTCAGCTTGGTTTTTCGCAATTTCTAGTTGTAGTGCTTTAAGTTCATCGAGTTGTTTTATACGGGCTTTATTTAAGTAGTTATAGTAGCTAAGTGTTCGTTCAAATTTGGCGGTATCTTCTTGGTTAAGCAGCATTTTTGAATAGTCATCGCCGCCAGCCATGTAAGCACTTTTTAATTGAGCTGCTAAAATACGCTGAAACTGTGTCTGTTGTTTTTCAAGCCGTGCCGCTTTTTGTTGTTGTTCTGTTTGCAGTTGTTGTGCTGTTTTAACTGATTGCTCAGCCATATTAAGTGCTTTAGCATTTTTAGCGATGGCGAGTTCGTGGTTTTTCAGTTTTTGCTGTTGCTTAGCGATTTCTTTTTGTTGTTGTTGAAATTCAGCTTGGCTTTGCTCTAAAGCGACTTGTACCTGTGATAAGTCTTTTTTGGTACGATCTTCATTAGCCACGGCAACGCCAGTGGCTAATGAATTTAGTACACATATACACGCAATAATGCGGCATGCGCTTTTATTCATAAATTATTTCAACACCATAATTGGCGAACCTGTCATTTCTGCAGGTTGTTCCAAACCCATTAAATGCAGCATAGTGGGTGCAACATCGCTCAAGGCTTTACCGGTATGCGCTTGTGCGTCACGACCTACATAAATAAAGGGTACTGGCTCGCTAGTATGTGCTGTGTGCGCTTGGCCTGTTTTAAGGTTTGCCATTTGCTCTGCATTACCATGATCAGCAGTTATTAGTGCTTCTCCACCATATTCTTTAAGGGCATCAACTACGCGACCAATACAGCTATCTACTGCTTCACAGGCTTTAACTGCCGCCTCAAATACACCTGAGTGGCCTACCATATCGCCATTAGGGTAGTTACAAATAATGGCATCATACTTTCCACTTTTTATTGCTGCAACGAGTTTATCGGTAAGCATTTGTGAGTTCATTTCTGGCTGTAAATCATACGTTGCTACTTGAGGAGATGGGATCAGCTCGCGAGTTTCGCCGTCAAACTCATTTTCGCGTCCGCCACTGAAGAAGAAGGTAACGTGGGCATATTTTTCAGTTTCAGATATACGTAGCTGAGTTTTACCTTGTTTTTCAAACCATTCGCCAAGTACGTTATTAAGCGGCGTTGGGCCAAAAGCTACTGGCGCATCAATATCGGCGGCGTATTCTGTCATCATCACAAAGGCACTAAGCTCGGGCGATTTTTTCTTATTAAAGCCGTCAAAACCAGGTTCGACAAAGGCGCGAGTGATTTCACGTGCACGGTCTGCTCTAAAGTTGGCAAATATAATGGTATCGCCATCATTTACTTTTACAGATTCGCTACCTTTAGGAGTGATAGAACTGGCTGCTACAAATTCGTCATTTTCATCGCGCTCGTAGGCAGCATTGAGTGCGCTTAAGCCATTTTCATAATCAAAGTCGCCTTCACCTAGGGTGATTAAATTATACGCTTTTTCAACACGGTTCCAGCGGTTGTCTCTGTCCATGGCGTAATAGCGACCAACTAATGAGGCTAAACGGCCACATTTAAGTTCGCTAAATAAAGCTTCAATTCGCTCAATAGATGCTTTGGCACTTCGTGGTGGTGTATCTCGGCCATCTAAAAAGGCATGAAAGTACACCTCTTTAGCGCCGCGTTTTGCAGCCAGTTGTATACTCGCCACAATATGATCTTCGTGACTATGAACGCCACCAGGGCTTAGCAGTCCCATAATATGAACGGCTTTGTTGGCATGAACGGCTTTATCAATGTTTTCAACCAGTGCGGGGGTTGAGTCAAATTCGCCATCATCAATGGCTTTAGTGATGCGGGTAAAGTCTTGATAAACAATACGACCGGCACCTAAGTTAACATGACCAACCTCAGAATTACCCATTTGACCATCAGGAAGACCCACATCTAAACCCGATGCTGAAATTAATGTATGAGGGCGCGTTGCCCAAAGCTCATCTAACACAGGGGTATTAGCAGCTAAAATGGCATTGCTTTGCTCATCTTCTCTGTATCCCCAGCCATCTAAAATCATTAATACCAGTGGTTTTTTATGCTCTGTCATAGTCACTCCTATTAGGGTCTGTTGACCTTTGCGGATTAAAATTTGTTCAAACTAGGGGCGGTTTAATCGCGGCGCGAGGTTTGTAACCTAGTGGGCTAAGTCAAAACCGAGCAAAGCTTCCGCGTCCTGCTCACGCCCCTTACCTACATCCATGTAGGCAACAAAGAGTAAATCGCCCCTAGGCAGAACCCTTCGGGCAGCACCTGTTTGGCATTGATGCTGCGTTATCGCCTATTTATGGGGAATAACCACACCACATAGGCTCTGCCTTGCCTAAATACCAAACAGGCTGCTGCAAATTTAACCTTGAAAGATCAACAGACCCTAGCGTTGCTAAAATACACGCTAACATTAATGCCAACATGCCAAGCCTAAGCATACCGTGTTTTATAGCTAGGATCAGCAATGAAAAGAAGATATTAAAAATTTTCAATGAGCTTCCTCTCTCAATTGAATATTTTAAAGGGTTAGGTTATTTTTCAGTTAAAAAGAGCGCTACATTGTGGCTTTCAGGCGTGCTTAAACTCGCATTTTTAGCTGATTTGGGTATACTTGCGCGGCTAATCCCTATTTTATTCAAGTATTGAATAGGCTTGTGGGGTAAGTTAAGCCTCTGTGTAGGTAAAATTCAGAGTAGCCTAACAGTACTCTAAATTGATTTACTGATGAGTGACTGCTCATTATGTAAGTACAATAAATATGAATTAAATATCTAAAACACCCTGTTTTAGCATGTAACTTTATAGTGGAAGTCGAATGGATCAATATATTGAATTTGTCTCAAATCATCCAATTCTAAGCCTAGCTTGGGTTGCGATTGCGTTTCTTATTGTTAGTGGCGCAATAAAAAGTAAATTTTCAGCAATTCGTCAGATCAATCCTCAGCAGTTAACGTTACTTATTAACCGCGAAGACGGTCAGGTTGTTGATATGCGTGGGCAAAAAGAGTTTAAAACCGGCCATATTGCCGGTGCTGTGCATTTAAACCCTGAAAAAGCCAAAGAATCTGATTTTTCAACCCTTGAAAAGTACAAGAGCAAACCCATTATAGTGGTATGTGCTGCAGGTATGACTGCCTCAGGCGTTGCAACAGCAATGCATAAAGCAGGATTTGAACAGGTTTCTGTTTTGTCTGGCGGTATGGGTGCGTGGCAATCAGCAAGCTTGCCAACAACAACCGGTCGCTAATACGCCTTAGCTAAACCGATTAAGGATTATATTATGAGTAACGTTGTTTTATACACCAAAGGATACTGTCCTTTTTGTCATCGCGCATTAGCGTTGTTAGACAGCAAAAGTGTAAAATACACAAATATTGATATTGGCTTACAGCCAGAGCTTCGCGATGAAATGATCGCCAAAGCCGGTGGCGCAAGCACGGTTCCACAAATTTTTATTAACGATGAACACATCGGTGGCTGTGACGATATGATGGCACTAGAAGCACAAGGTAACCTTGATGCTAAGCTGAGTGCTTAATTTAATTAATTATAATAAATAACAGGTTAGGAATAACAATGAACGAACAAAATCAAAACGCAGCAGCAGAAGCTGATGCAGGCGCACAGTTTACTATTCAACGTATTTATACTAAAGATGTGTCGTTTGAAACGCCAAATTCACCCGCTATTTTTCAAAAAGAGTGGGCTCCAGAAGTAAAATTAGATTTAGATACACGCTCTAATAAGCTTGATGAAGGTGTTTACGAAGTTGTTTTAGCGTTAACTGTGACGGCATCTATCGGTGAAGAAACTGCGTTTTTATGTGAAATTCAACAAGCAGGTATTTTTACTATTGCTGATGTTGAAGAAATGCAATTAGCACATATGCTAGGTGCATTCTGCCCTAACGTGTTATTCCCGTATGCACGTGAAGCGGTATCGAACTTAGTAAACCGTGGTACGTTCCCACAGCTTAACCTTGCACCGGTTAACTTTGATGCATTATTTGCACAATACATGCAGCAACGCACAGCGCAAGCTGAGCAGGCTTCAGCAGACGCATAATTTATGAATACAGCAACATCAGCTGTTACTGTTTTAGGGGCGGGGTCTTATGGCACCGCCCTTGCTATTTGTTTAGCCCGAAATGGTCACAATGTGACTTTATGGGGGCGCAATAGCCAAGACGTTGCGACGCTTGCAGCTGAGCGAAAAAATCAACGTTACTTACCTGATATTCCTTTTCCTGACACCTTAACCCTTGAAGCCGATTTGCAGCAAGCAACAGCAGCTAGCGATATTGTACTGGTTGTTGTGCCAAGCCACGCATTTGCCGACACGCTAAAGCAAATTAAACCGGCTTTGCGGCCAAATGCAAAAATAGCCTGGGCTACTAAAGGACTTGAGCCAGATACTGGGCGCTTATTGCAAGAAGTGGCAGTGCAAGAGCTCGGTGAAGAAGTACCATTAGCGGTACTTTCTGGGCCAACCTTTGCAAAAGAAATGGCGATGGGTTCACCTACTGCTATTTCGGTGTCATCAACTTCATCAGCATTTGCGAAACAAATTGCCGATCTACTCCATTGCGGCCGCTCGTTTCGGGTGTACAACAATGATGACTTTATTGGCATCCAGCTTGGTGGTGCGGTTAAAAACGTAATTGCTATTGGTGCAGGGATTTCTGATGGTGTCGGCTTTGGTGCAAATGCACGTACCGCGCTTATTACACGTGGTTTAGCAGAGTTATCGCGTTTGGGTTGTGCACTGGGTGCAAAACCAGAAACCTTTATGGGTATGGCTGGTTTAGGCGATTTAATTTTAACCTGTACCGATAACCAATCGCGCAACCGCCGTTTTGGTTTAGCGTTAGGTAAAGGTGAAAGTGTTGATGATGCGATTGCATCAATTGGCCAAGTCGTTGAAGGCTTTAGAAACACCAAAGAAGTGTATTTACTCGCGCAGCGAGCAGGTGTTGAAATGCCAATTACTGAGCAAATATACAAAGTACTTTATGAAAATAAAGACATGAAAGCAGCTGCTATGGCCTTATTAGGTCGTGAACAGAAATCAGAATAAAACGAACTGCTAGGTTTTAGGTGACAGGTATTTTTGTTTGCCTAAAACCTAAAACCTAAAACCTAAAACCTAAAACCTAAAACCTAAAACCTAAAACCTAAAACCTTACTGGGCGTTTGGAAAACCAAGCTGGCGCCAAGACTCATACACAAACACAGCTACCGCATTAGATAGATTCATACTACGGCTGTCGGCTTGCATAGGAATACGTACTCGTTGCTCGTTTGGTAATGCTTGGATCATGTCATCAGGTAGGCCTCGGGTCTCAGGGCCGAATACTAAGCAGTCACCCGCTTCATATTGTGCTTGATGGTGAAACTGACTGCCTTTAGTGGTGCACGCATACACTTTTTTAGGCTGACACTTTTCTAAGTAAGCTTCAAATGAAGCATGGCGTTGTACATGGCTAAATTCATGATAATCAAGGCCAGCGCGTTTTACACGTTTGTCATCCCATTCAAACCCTAACGGTTCAATTAAATGCAGTGAATAGCCTGTATTGGCACATAAACGAATGATATTCCCGGTGTTAGGCGGAATTTCAGGTTGGTATAAAACAATATCCAGCACAATAAGCCCTATAAAATCTTTAATTTGACGGGGTCAGTATACACGAACAATGAATAAAAAATGATATACTGAAAACATTAAATACAGCTTACAACGGAAAGATACGTGCATAATCGCAGTTATGAATTTTGGGTCAAGGCCTCCAGTATAGTGACCATGATTATGGTCAGCCTAATGATTGCGACCAAAGCATGGGCGTGGCTTGCGTCGGGTTCGGCGTCAATGCTTGGCTCATTAACCGACTCATTAATGGATATAACAGCAACACTAATGAGCTTTTTGGTTTTATCGTATGCACTGCGTCCTGCGGATGACGACCACCGATTTGGCCACGGTAAAGCAGAGGCACTTGCAGGGCTTGGGCAGGCCGCTTTTATTGCAGGCTCAGGTTGTTTATTGGCGTTTCACGGTATTGAGCGACTAATTAACCCCGTAGAGCTGACACATTCATTATTAGGTGTGTGGGTCAGTATTTTTGCTATAGCATGTACTTTAGTAATTGTATTTGTGCAAAATAAAGTAGTGAAGCATACAGAATCAATCGCCATCAAGGCTGATTCTGTTCACTATAAAGGCGATTTAATTTTAAACGCGGCGGTACTAATTGCTATTTTACTTGCTTATTATGGGGTGCTGTATGCTGATCCTTTGTTTGCCATTGGTGTAGCGGGTTACTTACTTTATAACAGCTGGGATATAGCGACTGAGAGTGCCTCGCACTTAATGGATAAAGAGCTGCCAGATGAAGAAAAGCAAAGTATTTTTGAAATAGCGCATGCCCATATTGATGTTTATGGGGTACACGGAATTCGTACTCGACAAGGCGGTAAAGTTAAGTTTATCCAACTGCATTTAGAGCTTGATGATCATTTACCGCTTATTCGTGCCCATAAAGTAGCCGACGAAGTTGAGCTGATGATCACTCAGCAATTTGAATCGGAAGTGGATATATTGATTCACCTAGATCCATTATCGCTTGGTCGTTAACCTAACCAGAATTTAGGTTAACTTAGCGACTCACAAAATTTATATAGGCTTGTTAGTAGTGGTTGGCGAATTTCATCACGCTCAAAAAATAGCTCGTGCTTAGCCCCTTTAAACTGCTTGATTAGCGTATTTTTATGCCGGCTTGCAAGCTTGTATTGGGCTTGATTATCAACCACTTCATCATTTTCTGCGCTAGCTATAAATAGTGGGGTGGTTATGGATAGTTTATCAAGCGCTTTAATAAACGAAAAAACAGTATTCAGCCAGCCATAAGTCACGCCACCTAATTGTAATAGTGGGGTTTGCTGATAAGTTGCCCTAAATTGCTCGTAACGTATTTGGCTACTGGTTAAAGTATTAAGCGCAAACTCTTCAGGTGAGTAATCGTTTTGTCCTAGTGCATAACATCCTGAGAGCCCTAATAATGAGGCACTTGCAGCGATAAACTGTGCAATTGGCTTGGGTATTCCTTTGGTATGAATATCAAACATGGGCGCCGATAAAAATGCCCCACTAAAATCATGTGAATAACGTGCTAAGTAATCAAATGCAATGGCGCCGCCCATTGAATGACTAAGCAGTAACTTTTTACCTTGCCAGTGCTGCTGCACCACTTTTTCATTAAACTGGTTAAGATCGTGACTGTAATCTTCAAATTGTTTTACGTAGCCTTTATGGGGGTTTTTTAATAACCGATAAGAGCGACCTTGGCCTTGGTGATCAACAATAAACACTGCAAAATTATTACAATAAAGCTCCCAAAGTAGCTCTTTGTATTTATCCAGTCCTTCAATACGCCCTGAACTAATAACAATGGCAGTGTGAGCATCGTTAGGCTTGGCATAAGCATAAAACAATTCCCCAGCCGCTGTGTTTAAATACGCTTTTTTTAGCGTATTAGTATAAAACTCAATTATTGCAGGCTGATTCTTTTCAAGCTCACTTTCAGTACTATAAAACATGCTCTCTCTTTTGTATTGGTAAGCTTACCTCAACGCACAACCCGCCAGCGTCTTTATTTGATAAAGCTAAATTTCCACCATGCGCGATCACCGCATTTTTTGCAATGGCTAACCCTAAACCCGTGCCACCGCTGAGGCGGTCGCGGGCATCTGATTGCCTGAAAAACGGTTCACACAACTTATCAAGTTGCGCCTTAGGTACGCCAGGGCCATCGTCACATATTTGTATGTATATGGTATCACTGTGTTTTAAGCTGATGCTAATAGTATGTTGTGCATATTTAATGGCATTGCGCAGAATGTTCTCTAAGGCACTGGCAATCAACATTTCGTCACATTCTATATTTACTTCAACATTACCGTGTACAAGTAAGGTTTTATTGTGCTGTTTCGCTTCAAACTGAGCATCGTTAATCACATGGTCAACAATCACTTGCAACGACTGTGCTTGCAGCGATAAAGGTTGGCTATTTGCTTCTAAGCGCGATACCTGTAATACATCGGCTATCATTTTATCCAGCTGATTAGCTTCTTTTTCAATACGCAATAAATACGATTGGCTTGCTTCACTTGCTTGCATTTGCGCCAGCCCCGTCGCCATTTTTAAACGAGTTAGCGGAGAACGTAATTCATGGGATATATCGGCTAATAAGCGCTTTTGAGCGCTAAGTAGCTGCTCTAGTTGATCGGCCATGCGGTTAAAGTCGCGGCCTAAAACTCCAAGTTCATCTTTTCGCTGACTATTTATTGCCGCACGCGCACTTAAATCGCCGTTTGAGAGCTTGATTGCTGCTTGTTTTAAACTATTTATAGGGGCAATTAAGTTACGACTAAATAAAAAACTTAATGTAAGTGAGGCGATAATCGCGATGGAAATTTTTAACCATACAGGTAGCAACCTTAAACGAATAAAGAGCGGCCGCTGCTGATTTATATCTATTTCATATAACTCAAATTCCCCTTCGGGAACACGAATACGCATGGGGCCAAAAGCTTGATAGTATTCAGTAAAAATAACCTGTGGAGGCATCCCCTTGCTAAAGTTAAGTAAGCTTAAATCAATATTGTTCTCAACATCTTTACTGATCAAAACCTCATCGCTGTTTTGTGAATTTAAATAAAGTAATTTACGTTTAGTTAAACGCGGATGAGTAATAATGTCATTAATAGATCGCTTGTGTTTATGTGCGCTGCGCTCGATAGCTCGTGCTAGGTATTCTAGGTTTTTCTGCATTGGTCCTTGCAGTGGGTCATGGCTAATGGCATTTATTAGTGAAATATTACTCAAGAAAAAGAGCGCTGTAAAAGTGCCAATAATCGTCAGCCAAAACCACGTAAAGACCTTAAAAAATAAATAATGTCGTGGGTGGCGTAGCCAACTAAAACGGTGAGGTTTATTCTCCTTGGATGAAGACATACCCTGTTCCCCTCATTGTTTTAATTTTATCACCGTCTATGTGCTCGGCTATTTTTTTACGGATATTACTCACATGCATATCTATAGAGCGGTCAAAAGACGCTAACCGCCGGCCTAATACATCTTCGCTTATTTGCTCTTTGCTAATTACATTCGGGGCGTGCTTTATCAATAAGGCAAGTATCTCGTATTCGGTGCCCGTTAGTGTGAGGGAGTTGTTATTAATACTAGCTTCTCGCGTAGCAAAATTAACAGTAATACCGTTTGAAGATATTTTTTTATTGTTATTAGACACACTATTAATGTGTTCAATACGCCGAGTAATGGCTTTAACCCGGGCAAGGAGTTCACGGTGATTAAATGGTTTTGCAATATAATCATCCGCGCCGAGTTCAAGGCCAAAAATACGGTCAAAGTCTTCTCCTTTAGCGGTCAGCATAATCACTGGTGTTAATTTACTTTGCCTGAGCTGTTTTAGCACTTCAAAGCCATCTATAGAGGGCAGCATAACGTCAAGTAATATAAGCGCGTAATCGTTTTGTAAGGCTAGCTCTAAGCCTTGTTGACCATCGTGTGCGGTTTGAATGCTAAAGCCTTGTGCGCTCAGATACTCGCTCAATAACTCACATAAACCGGTGTCATCATCAATCATTAATAGTTTCATATATAAAGCCTTACGCGCTGTTTATGGTTTTATTTTACGCGCTAAATTCATCAAAAGTTAGTCTTTACATAACCTTTACACTGCTTTGCGTTACTTTGTATTGAGTTAGTTATAGTAAACATTAGCAACCAACAACCAACCTAATATTAAGGTGATGATTATGACTAAAGTAAACATGCTATCAAAATTAGTACTTATATGTGGCTTAACAGCAGCAACGCTCAGTGCGGGCAGCGCACTTGCAAAAGGTGATGGACATAAACAAGGCCACTCTCAAGCGCGCTTTTTACTTTCTGAGCGAGCAGCAGATAAGCTGGCGCTTACGCAACAGCAACAAACACAATTAAAAGCGATTTTTACAGCGCAAAAAACACAGATTAAAGCACTAAGAAACCAAAATAAAGACGCGCGTAAGGCACAGCGCCAAGCTTATAAAGCGCAGATGGATGCGTTATTGTCAGCGCCAAACTTTGACGAAAATGCAGCGAAAGAGTTATTAACCGCACGCCAAGATAAGAAACAGCAATTGGGATTAATTAAATTGAAAACCCAGCATCAGGTAATGCAACTGCTTAACGCTGAGCAAAAAGAAAAGTTAGCTAAAATAGAGCAGCGCCGCAGGTAGAAGGGCTAGGTGCGAGGTTCGAGGGGTGAAGCTCGTCGCCCGAAGCCCCGCCTTGTATCTACAGAATATTTTGAACCACAGAGGGGTCAGAGGCGCTTTGCGCTTCACAGAGTTGCCTGTTGCTAAAACCTAAAACTTAAAACCTAATACTGACGCGGGGTAAACCCGCTGCTACAGGTATAAAAAAACCTTGCAATGTTAACTGCAAGGTTTTTAAATTTCTCGAACCTCGAACCTCGAACCTCGAACCTCGAACCTCGAACCTCGAACCTCGAACCTCGAACCTTTAAAGGTTACTTAAAAAAGTCATCTTCATTTTTTGCCATCATTGCTTCAATGTCTTCAATCATGTCTTGATTGAACTCATCTGCAGCTGTAATCGGCGCGGAAATTTTATTATTTTCAAACGACCATTCACCTAAATCAATAAGTTGGCAACGCTTTGAACAAAAAGGGCGGTGCGGACTTTGTGCTGACCATTCTACTTGTGCTTTGCAGTTTGGGCAGTTAACCATAGTTGGCATAATTTACTCTCAAATTAACATAGGCTTAGCCGCTCAATTTATTGTTAAGCAACTAAGCACTTTATTTAAAAACTAGTGACACGGTTTATCTCAAGGAGTGAGGTCACGCCCTCTGCGGCTTTTCGAAGACCTGATAAGCGTATGTTATTAAACCCTGCTTTAAGTGATACCTCAGCAATTTCTAATGAGTTACCACCGCGCATTATAATTTGCGCTATTTCTGGGGTAACTTTCATGACTTCGTAAATACCAACACGGCCTTTATAGCCATCGGTACAGCTTTCACAGCCTTTCGGTGCGTATAAAATCATGTCCTGTATTTGTTGTTCATTAAAGCCTTGGCGAATAAGCTCTTCACGGGGTAAAGGCTCTGGTACTTTACATTTAGAGCACAATCGGCGCGCTAAGCGCTGGGCTATAATTAAACTAATTGAACTGGCTACATTATACGCGGGTACACCCATATTTAACAAACGGGTAATGGTTTCTGGCGCGGAGTTAGTGTGAAGCGTTGATAGCACCAAGTGACCGGTTTGCGCCGCTTTAATTGATATTTCAGCGGTTTCTAAATCACGTATTTCACCCACCATGACAACATCGGGATCTTGACGTAAGAACGCCCGTAAAGCATTAGCAAAGGTCATGTCGGCTTTAATATTTATTTGTACTTGGTTAACCCCTTCGAGGTTAATTTCTACCGGATCTTCAGCGGTACTAATATTTCGTTCCGGCTGATTAAGTATATTTAAACCCGTATACAAGGATACGGTTTTACCCGAGCCGGTTGGCCCGGTCACTAAAATCATCCCTTGTGGTTGTTCTAGTGCATCGAGGTAGAGTTTTTTCTGTTCGGGTTCATAACCTAATACATCAATGCCTAGCATAGCACTGGATGAATCTAGAATACGCATTACCACTTTTTCACCCCATAGGGTTGGCATGGTACTAACACGAAAATCAATACTTTTACGCTCAGTAATTTTAAGCTTGATACGGCCATCTTGTGGTTTACGTTTTTCAGCGATATCAAGGCGTGACATAACTTTTATACGCGCCGAAAGCTTGGTTGCTAAACTATTCGGTGGACTAGCTACCTCATGTAAAATACCATCAATACGAAAGCGAATACGGTATTTGTGCTCATAGGGTTCAAAGTGAAGATCGGAAGCACCTTTTTTTATTGCATCCATTAAAATTTTATTAATGTAGACAATAATAGGGGCATCGTCTTTGTCATCATCTTTAGGGGTGTTATCTCTTTGTGGCTCAGAGTCTAGTTCAGCAAACTCTTTAAATTCATCTTCACTTAAGTTTAAGCTACCTGTGGCATCCAGTAGTTGCTCAATTTTATGGTCGAGCTGTAGGTAGTCAACCACCACCACTTCGCATGATAAACCGGTGCTAAATTCAAAGTTTTCAAAAGCGCCGTAATCGGTAGGATCAGAGGCAGCAATGTATACTTTTCTGCCTTTTTGTACCAAAGGTAAAATATGGTGCTTGCGGATCAGCTTTTCTTTAACCAGCTCGGCAGATATTTGTGCAACATTAAAATCTTTTAAATCAAAAAAAGGCACTCTAAACAAATCAATACATTGTTGCGCTAAATCTTGGCTGTCTATTTTGCCACATTTAGAAATAAGCTCAGCAGTTGACGCAAACTCTTGTTGTTTTGCTTTTACGGTATCGGTATCAACCCGGCCGAGGGTAATAAATTTTCTTAATAACGGTGAGTTAATATTCATTGCGCACCTGATTTAATCCTTCATTTGTCAGCAATTTATCAGAAAAAAGAAAGGAATACATTAATCGTACCAATGCAGCAGGTATTTTTACTGATAAAAAATGCGCTGTTGCATGGTTTACTATCTAGCATTTAGCTTATCCAGTTATATTGTAGACTTAGCTTGCTGTAAATAATACTTATGCAGCTCAAGTAAGTCTTGTTTTACATCGTTTAAGTTGCGGTTATTATTTAAAATATCATCCGCTTTATGTTGTTTTTGCTCACGAGACATTTGTGCGTCAATAATTTGTTTTGCTTGTTCAGTGCTAATATTGTCACGTTTTGTAGTGCGGGTAATTTGTATTTCTACCGGTACGTCAATTAGCAAGGTACGATTACAGTAGCTATCAAGCTCATTTTCAAATAACAACGGCGCAACTAACACCACGTAGTCGCTTTGCGCGTTTGTTAAATCAGTGATCAGTTTAGTGCGTATTAAAGGATGTAGCAGCGCATTCAGCCATGCTTTTTGCTCAGCGTTACTAAAAATACGCGCTCTTAGTTCGCTTCGGTTTAATGCGCCATGTTCATTAAGTATGTCAGTACCAAAATGCTTAACAATAGCATTAAGCCCTTCAGTGCCAGGCTCAACTACTTGGCGAGCAATAATATCAGCATCAACAATAGTAATGCCTAGTTCTGCCAGCATATTGCTTACGGCGGTTTTACCACAGCCAATGCCGCCGGTTAGCCCTAGCACCCAGTTTTTAATATGATGGTGTGTATTATTCATAGTTAGTAGCCAATAAAATTAAAATAGCTGTTTTGTAGTTGTGACCCCCACAGCATAGTTATCCAACCGGCTATTGCTAAATAAGGACCAAAAGGAATCGGTGTTGCTTTGTCTTTACCTTGAATGCTCAGCAGGGCAATGCCAATTACTGCGCCAACCACGCTGGAGAGCAAAATAATGGTCAATAACGATTGCCAACCCAGCAATGCGCCAAACACCGCCAGTAATTTAAAGTCGCCATAGCCCATGCCTTCTTTACCGGTTATTAATTTAAACAACCAAAACACACTCCATAAGCTTAAATAGCCACATGCTGCGCCAATAATGGCATCGCTAGGGGCTATGGTATAACCCATAACTGAGGCTATTAACGCCAGCCATAAAAGCGGCAAAGTAAGCTGATCCGGCAGGAGCATGTGGTCAATATCAATAAAAGTTAGTGCTACCAATACCCAAGTAACTACAATGTACAATAAAGCCTGCTCAGTTACGCCAAAGCAATAAGCAACCACTAGGCTTAAAATAGCAGTAATGGCCTCAACGCTTGGGTAACGAATTGATATTGGGTTATTACAGGTTGCGCATTTTCCTTTTAATAATAGCCAGCTAATTATAGGGATATTTTGCCAAGGTTTAATGGCCGCTTTGCACTTAGGGCAGCATGAGTTGGGTTTAACTAAGTTAAACGTGTCATTTGTTCGTGCAGGGGCGTGTTTAGCCTTTGGGCTGGTTAGTTCATCGGCTAATAATAAGCGGCATTCAGTTTGCCATTCTTTTTGCATCATTAGCGGCAAGCGGTATATCACTACATTTAAAAAGCTACCAACAGATAAGCTCACTAAGCCAACTGTGGTCAAATAAAACCATAAATGGGCCTGCATCGCGCTGATAATATCAATAAAAAAACTTTGCATTTATTTTACCTAAAACTAAATTCTGCGTTGATAATACAGTGGTTTTACATAAGTGCAAAGTTAGGTTTTAGGATGTTAGGTTCGAGCGACGGGCGACGGGCGACGGGCAACGGGTAGCGGGTAGCGGGGAGCCACCGCGCTTTAATTGTCCTGTAGGCGGAGCTTTTTGCCGCGCACTTTAGGTGCGGGCAATGGGCTTCGGGCAACGGGCCTAGAAACTCGAAGCTCGAAGCTCGAAGCTAAATAACTGAACCTAGTTGGAATATAGGTAAGTACATGGCCACAATTAAGCCACCCACTAATACACCAAGTACTGCCATTATTAATGGCTCTAATAGGCTAGATAGGCCATCTACGGCGTCATCCACTTCTTGTTCGTAAATAGTAGCCACTTTTGCCAGCATGCCATCAAGCGATCCTGACTCTTCACCAATGGCGACCATTTGTACCACCATATCTGGGAATATTTTAGAGTTGCGCATTGCCCAGTTCATTTGGTTACCTGAACTCACCTCGGCTTTAATTTCTAAAATAGCATAGCGATAAACCGCATTACCGGAGGCACCTGCAGCAGAATCAAGCGCATCTACAAGCGGTACACCGGCAGCAAAGGTGGTCGATAGGGTACGTGCATAACGTGCTACCGCTGCTTTATTAAGTATCATGCCTATAATGGGCAGTTTGAGTATGGCGCGGTCGGTGGCATCTCTGAGTGCTAAACTCCTCAAATGGGCTTCTTTAAATATATAGCCAAATGCCATTACCGCTATTAGCGCCATCCACCAGTACTCTTGCATAAATTCAGAAATAGCAATAACAAATAAGGTAAAGGCAGGCAGTTCAGCACCAAAGCCATTAAAAATATCCTGAAATTGCGGTACTACAAAAATAAGTAGTATGGAGGTTACAATCAATGCCACCACCAATACCGCAATAGGGTAAAACATGGCCTTTTTGATTTTTGATTTTAGCGCTTCTGATTTTTCTTTATAAAGGGCTACGCGGTCAAATATTTTATCCAGTGCGCCCGATTGCTCACCAGAGGCCACTAAATCGCAATATAAATCATCAAAATAACGGGGGTGCTTTCTGAGTGCCATTGATAATGGTTGACCGGCTTTAACCTCATCACCAATGGTTTCCATGAGCTTACTTACGCTTTTATTGGTGGAGCCTGAGCCTATCATTTCAATTGATTGTATCAGCGGTACACCCGCCATTAACATAGTGGCTATTTGTCGCGTAACTAACGCAATATCTTTTGGAGTGATTTTCTGTACACTTTGTAAGCCAAATAAGGGTTTTGCTTTTCGTTTTACTTTGGAAGGAGTAATACCTTGTTTACGAAGTTGTGCCTTTACTAATGCAATGCTAGAGCCCGTAAGCTCTCCCTCTAGTTTTTTACCTCTAGCGCTTAATCCCATCCATTGGAAAGTGTCTAGATTTTTCGAAGGCTCCTTTGATGACATATACATATCTCTATTTTTATAGATAAAGCTGAGTGAATATTACTCAGCTTTACAGTCTTTCAGTATTTAACGACAGTTTGCAGGTAGGTATTTGTCTTCAACAGTACCAGCATTACATGTCCAAGTTATAGCTCCAGCGTTAGTTGTAGTGTCTGGAGTGAGTATAAGTGTTGCACCTGTTTTTACTTTATCATTGTATACAACAGTGATAATTCCTGCTGCACCGACTTCAACAGAGGTTACTGCATTACCTTTAATAGTAGCTTTTGCAGGTAACCCAGCTTCAGCATTTGTTTTAGGTAAAACAGCTTGTGATGTGAAGTACTCAGTTACAGCAGATTTTGCTGAAGCTGCTAGCGTAATCCCTTCACTAACATGAGCACGTTTTGTGTAATCCTGATAAGCAGGCAGGGCTACTGCTGCTAAAATACCGATGATTGCTACTACAATCATTAATTCAATTAGGGTGAAACCCTTTTGGTTTTGTTGTGTCATTGTTTGCATGTTTCCTCTCCTAAAGGATAATGTTGTGGTAAGCCAAACGGGTATAAGTTTTTAAACTGTAACTTATGTGTTTACTTAACCTGTTACTACAAAAATAAAATCATCTTGCCAAATTTAGTGCTGCGCTTGGGCGGAAAAATATTTGCCACAAAGACACGCACTGTATGACGGTTATTCGTTACTCGTCCCTTATTTGAGTATAAGCCTAACTATTAAAAGTTAGTTATAATCCCCGAAAGTTACAAGTTAATAATGAAATAAACATTGTCATTTATCTCAAGTTTATACGCTTTTGTGTTTTCTCAGTCTTTTAAACTAATTTTATACTTAAAACTAGTTGTTCGGTATGAGTCTAACACTGTTTATTGCGCTTTTGTATGTAAAAAACTGATAAAAAGCGCATTAATTTAATAACTTGTTATAAATAATCCTTTTCAATTATTTAATGCCCTTTTTTAAAGGCTGTCAATCAATTAGCGCGGGAATATATAAATAAATTTTACACTATTTACTCAAATCGCATCGATAAATCGATTGATTGTAAATTTTTTGTAAGCGCGCCGCTTGAAATAAAGTCAACCCCAGCTTGCGAGTATGCTTTTAGCGTTTCTAAGGTCATATTGCCTGATACTTCTAATTTAGCGCGCTTATTTGTAATGCTAACCGCTTGGCGTATTTGCTCTGGGTTAAAATTATCTAACATTATAATATCGGCGCCTGCGTTAATGGCTTGCTCTAACTCAGCAAACGATTCAACTTCAACCTCTATAGGTTTATCGGCATGATTTAGCTTAGCTTGAGCTACTGCGTTATTAATTCCTCCGCAGGCTGCTATGTGGTTTTCTTTAATTAAAAACGCATCAAACAAACCAATTCGGTGGTTTGCACCGCCACCACACTTAACTGCGTATTTTTGCAATGCTCTTAGCCCTGGAATGGTTTTACGGGTATCGAGTAGTTGTGTATTAGTACCGCTTAGCTCTTTTACATAATGCGCGGTGGTGGTGGCTGTGCCAGAGAGCGTTTGTACAAAATTAAGTGCTGTACGCTCTGCCGTTAAAATAGCGCGAGCAGAGCCTGATGCGGTGAATAGAGTGCTATTGGCACTAACAAAGTCGCCGTCGTTCACGCATATAGTTACAACCACACTTGGGTCGACTTGCTTGAACACTTCAATGATTAGGTCTTTACCACAAAAAATGCAGTCTTCACGGGTGATCACTTTCGCATTGGCTTGCTCTGCTTGCGGAATAAGCTGTGCGGTAATATCGCCTTGTTCTGCGCTTTGGTGATTTAGGTCTTCATCTAGCGCTAAGGTAACAAGTTGGCTAATTAGGGTATGCGAAATAGACATGAAAAACTCATAATAGATAATAAATTAACTAAATTTTACTCTGTTTAATTACTAAATAGAAGCCGCTAACAACTAAACTAAAAAGCCAGCGCTTAATTAACGCGTTAATCATATTTTATCGTTTGGTATTACGCTATCTTTATGGGCTTAAATCTATTAGCATCTTGATATACATCAATTTTGGTTGATTAACCTGAGCGCTGCGAGCTACGGGTAACGGGATGCGGGTAACGGGCTATGGGCAGCGGGCTACATAAGTTTTAAATAAATAGTATGAAAATAGATTCTTTAGGCGTTATAAATAATATTAGCCAGCGGGCGTGTAGCCATTTTGACGATCGACCTGCTCACTGCGATATTTCGCTGTTGGTTATTCATAATATTTCATTACCTGCAGGGCAGTTTAACACTCCCTACGTTGATGACTTATTTATGGGCAATATTGATTGCAATGCACACCCTAGCTTTACTGATTTAGCAGGGCTTAGAGTGTCAGCGCATTGTTTTATTAAGCGCTGTGGTGAAATTATACAATATGTCCCTTTTGAAAAACGTGCATGGCATGCGGGGCGCTCTTGCTTTGCTGGGCAACAAAATTGTAATGATTTTAGTATAGGTATAGAGCTTGAAGGCACAGATACAACTAACTACACCGATGCGCAATATCAAAGTTTAGCTGCATTGGCGCAGGCTATTATGCAGCGCTACCCAAAAATAACAGCCAGTAATATAGTAGGGCACTGCGATATTGCCCCTGGGCGAAAAACCGACCCTGGGGTTAGTTTTAACTGGCGTAAGTTTTTTAACCTAATTAAATAACTAGGGTCTGTTGACCTTTCAAGGTTAAATTTGCAGCAGTCTGTTTGGTATTTAGGCAAGGCAGCGCCTATGTGGTGTGGTTATTCCCCATAAATAGGCGATAACGTAGCATCAATGCCAAACAGGCGCTGCCCTTCGGGTTCTGCCTAGAGACGATTTACTCTTTGTTGCTCGGTTTTGACTTAGCCCACTAGGTTACAAACCTCGCGCCGCGATTAAATCGCCCCTAGTTTGAACAAATTATAATCCGCAAAGGTCAACAGACCCTAAATTAAGCGAGTAACAACATGATTTTGGTTTCAATAATAATAGCACTGATACTTGAGCGTTTAGGTGCTCGCTCTGCGCATTGGCAAATAAGTCATTATGCCAATGGCTACTTAAATCGCAGTGTTAATTTATTAACGAATAAAGGTTTATTTGGCACGGCTACCGGGTTTTTAATTTGGTTATTACTGCCAGTGATTGCTGTTGGGTGTGTGTATTTTTTATCTGACTTTGCATTGTGGCAGCTTGTTTTTAATGTAGCGGTGTTATTGGTGTGCTTTGGCTGTGCTAAACAGCGTGCTTTGTATAAGTCGTATTTAAATGCACTGACTCGCGGTGATCAAACCGCAGCTACTTTATATGCTTTGCAATTGGGACAAAAGCGCACAGAAGATCAGCAGGGCGGAGAAACCGTTGGGCAAACATTAGCTTGGGTTAATTTCCGGTTTTATTGCGCGGTTATATTTTGGTTTGTGGTATTGGGGGTTGCTGGTGCTGTTTTTTATGCATTAGTACGTACCTTTGCAGACTTAGTCAGTGATAACCGCGATGAAGTGATTGCCAAACACTTTAAGCTCATTCACCGTTTGTTGTTTTGGCTAGACTGGTTACCAGCGCGTATTACTAGTTTTGGTTATTTAGTGATTGGCAACTTTAACAAAGGCACGAGTTGTTGGCTGCGCTACGTGTTTGATTTTTCAAGCCCTAACCGTAAGGTGGTTACTTATACTGCATTAGCCGCCGAGCAAGTTGAAGAGCGCTATTATGGTTGCACCTTTGAAGCTACCTGTATGATTAAACTGGTTAAGCGCAATGTACTTTTTTACTTAGTATTAATTGCCTTAATGACTTTATTTGGCGGTTTAAGTTAAAACTAGGGGTTGGGTCATAGGTATTAGGTGTTAGGTAGAAATTAAGCCAAGCACCTTGTTTAGTTTGGTGTTGGCGGGCTGCGCGAGCAACGGGGGGCGGGCTAAAACCTCTTTACCCCCATCCTCTCTTTGTGTAATAGTTTTTTAAGTAATTTATTTACCACAGAGAATGCTGAGTACACAGAGGAAGTGACAATCAATGGTTGTTCCCCCTGTGGTTCAAAAAATAAATATTAGATCTCTGGCTTTAGGTTCTAGGCACTAGGGGTTACTTTATTTTGGCTTCTCATTTACCCTCATTATCTTCTCTTTGTGTAATAGCTTTTAAGTAATTTATTTACCACAGAGAATGCAGAGTACACAGAGGAAGTGACAATCAATGGTTGTTCCCTCTGTGGAGCGCGAAGCGCCTCTGTGCCCTCTGTGGTTCAAAAAATAAATATTAGATCTCTGGCTTTAGGTTCTAGGTACTGGGGGTTACTTCATTTTGGCTTCTCATTTATCCCTATTATCTTCTCTTTGTGTAATAGTGTTTAAGTAATTTATTTACCACAGAGAATGCTGAGTACACAGAGAAAGTGACAATCAATGGTTGTGCCCTCAGAGGTTCAGAAATAAATATATTTGGTGTTTGGTTTTGGTAGAAACTAAGCACCGTGTTTAGCTTAATGTGGGCGAGCTACGAGCTACAAGCAACGTGGAACGGGCTTAAAACCTTTAACCTCTAACCTAAAACCTCCTCTAAAAGCGCAGCGTCTCTTAATCTCTGTTGTGAATAAATCACTTAAAATATATTTGCACAAAGAGCAAAGAATGAGTGAAAATGAGCAAAAAAACACAGCCTTTCTTTGCTTTTTTATAAATAAATTACTAATTGTGTTTTAATTAATACCAAGCATTATTTTGGCGAACCCCGAACCCCGAACCCCGAACCCCGAACCCCGAACCCCGAACCCCGAACCCCGAAAATCAGCTGGTCTGACCATTTGTTTTTCATCTTATTAACCTTTCTTTATCCTCTGTAATCTGTGTATTATTTGAACTTTGTTTAAATTACGTTACGCTGGCCTTAGGGCTTTAAAACTGCTGTAAATTGACAGTAATTACGGTTTTTGATAACGTATGGCAAAATTTGGTATGACCAATTTACCTTTTGGTCAGGTCATTCAGTTAAAAGCCTTATTTAATGGGCTGCTAGCACTTATACAACGCGGACGTTGATTGATGTCTTTAAAAATTAAAGCGGCAAAATTATCTGATGTTATTTTACAACAACTTGAGAACATGATTCTTGAGGGGTCGTTAGCACCAGGAGAAAAGTTACCACCGGAGCGTGAACTCGCTAAGCAATTTGAAGTGTCGCGTCCGTCGTTGCGTGAAGCCATTCAAAAGCTTGAGGCAAAAGGGCTTGTAACCCGTCGTCAAGGTGGTGGAACGTATGTAAAAAATCAATTGGAAGAGGGACTGACTGATCCGTTGTTTGATTTGATCAGTAAACACCCCGAATCGCAATTTGATTTATTAGAATTTCGTCATGCGCTAGAGGGAATTGCAGCTTATTACGCAGCACTTCGCGGAACAAGCAACGATTTTGCAAAAGTAAAACAGAGCTTTGATCAGATTGCATTAGCTAAAGATGAATTAAAGCAAAAAGCCAAAGCGATTAATGACTTTCATTTTTGCATCGCTGAGGCGTCTCATAACGTAGTGTTACTGCATTTAGTAAGAGGGATGCAAAGCTTACTTGAGCAAAATGTTTTACAAAATTTAACAGTGTTACTTAAAAAGTCAGATATAAGCAGCCAATTAGCCGAACACCGGCGTTTATTAATGGATGCAGTGATTGACGGTAATCCTGAACAAGCTCGCTTAGCGAGTAATGCGCATTTAGCCTATATTGAAGAAGCATTGCTTGAAGCGGGTAAAGAGCATTCGCGAATTGAACGTAGTTTAAGACGCACCAAACAAAATTAAGCAAGTACATTCACTGTTAACTTGATTCAACAGTGAAGTATTCAATACATACATTAGTATTTTAAACATAAGGAAACCTCCATATGTCTGAAGTCAATAAAATTGACGTAGACGCGCTAGAAACACAAGAGTGGTTACAAGCTCTTGAATCGGTTGTGCGCGAAGAAGGTGTTGAACGAGCTCAGTTTTTACTTGAGCAAGTGTTAGAGCAAGCCCGTTTAGACGGTGTTGATATGCCAACAGGCATTAACACAAACTACGTTAATACGATTCCGGTTGATCAAGAACCTGCCTACCCTGGTGATGTAAATCTTGAGCGCCGTATTCGTTCAATTATTCGCTGGAACGCGATTATGATTGTATTGCGTGCATCGAAAAAAGATCTCGACTTAGGCGGCCATATGGCGTCTTACCAATCGTCTGCTGCATTTTATGAGGTGTGTTTTAACCACTTCTTTAAAGCGCCAAATGATGTTGATGGCGGCGATTTAGTATATTACCAAGGTCATATTTCTCCGGGCATTTATGCGCGTGCATTTGTTGAGGGGCGTTTAAGCGCCGAACAACTTGATAATTTCCGTCAGGAAGTAGATGGCAATGGCCTACCTTCTTACCCTCACCCTAAATTAATGCCTGAGTTTTGGCAGTTCCCAACGGTATCTATGGGTTTAGGTCCAATTTCTTCAATTTACCAAGCGCGTTTCTTAAAGTACTTAGATGGTCGTGGCTTAAAAGACACTAAAAACCAACGTGTATACGCGTTCTTAGGTGATGGTGAAATGGATGAGCCAGAATCACGTGGTGCTATCTCTTTTGCTGCGCGTGAGAAGCTAGATAACCTATGTTACTTAATTAACTGTAATCTACAGCGCTTAGATGGCCCTGTAATGGGTAATGGTAAAATCATTCAAGAGCTAGAAGGGCTATTTAAAGGCGCTGGCTGGAATGTTATTAAACTTGTTTGGGGTAGCGGTTGGGATATTCTGCTTGCTAAAGACACCACAGGTAAACTACTACAGCTAATGAACGAAACTGTTGATGGCGATTACCAAACATATAAAGCAAAAGATGGCGCGTACGTACGTGAACATTTCTTTGGTCGTTACCCAGAAACAGCGGCACTTGTTGCTGATATGACCGATGACGAAATTTTTGCGCTTAAGCGTGGTGGTCATGAATCTTCAAAACTTTATGCTGCATTCAAAAAAGCAGAAGAGACTAAAGACCGTCCAACAGTGATCCTTGCTAAAACAGTAAAAGGTTACGGCATGGGTGAAGCGGCTGAAGGTAAAAACATTGCGCACCAAGTTAAGAAAATGGATATGTCGCATGTGGCTCACTTACGCTCACGTTTAGGCTTAGATGATTTAGTATCAGAAGAGCAATTAAAAGAGCTGCCTTACTTAGAGCTTGAAAAAGATTCTCCAGAGTACAAGTACCTACATGCTCGTCGTGATGCGTTACAAGGTTACACGCCAACACGTATCGCTAAGTTCTCTGAAAAATTACAGTTGCCAGAAGTAGATGCGTTTAAGCCGTTACTTGAAGAGCAAAAACGTGATATTTCAACCACTATGGGCTTTGTACGTGCACTTAATATCTTATTAAAAGATAAAGGCATTGGTAAAAACATTGTGCCAATTATTGCCGATGAAGCACGTACTTTTGGTATGGAAGGTTTATTCCGTCAGATCGGTATTTATAATCCGCATGGCCAAAACTACACGCCTCAAGACCGTGATATTGTTTCTTACTACAAAGAAGCAACGTCAGGACAAGTACTACAAGAAGGTATTAACGAGCTAGGTGCAATGTCGTCATGGGTTGCTGCTGCAACATCTTACAGTACCAACGACTTACCGATGATCCCATTCTACATTTACTACTCTATGTTTGGTTTCCAACGTGTTGGTGACATGGCATGGATGGCAGGGGATCAACAAGCACGTGGTTTCTTATTAGGTGCTACAGCGGGTCGTACAACGCTAAATGGTGAAGGCTTACAGCACGAAGATGGCCACAGCCACATTCTTGCAAACACGGTACCTAACTGTATTTCTTACGATCCTACTTATGCATTTGAAGTAGCGGTTATCGTGCAAGACGGTATTCGTCGTATGTACGGTGAAGATCAAGAAAACATTTACTACTATCTAACGCTAATGAACGAAAATTACCATCAGCCAGCAATGCCAGAAGGCGCTGAAGAAGGTATTCGTAAAGGTATCTACAAGCTAGAAAGCTACGAAGGTAAAAAAGCCAACGTACAGCTATTAAGCTCAGGTACTATCATGACTGAAGTGCGTAAAGCGGCGACAATTTTAAGCGAAGAGTTTGGTATTGCGTCTGATGTTTACTCAGTAACTTCATTCAATGAACTTACCCGTGATGGACAAGATGTTGAACGTTTCAACATGCTTAACCCAGAAAGCGAGCAAAAAACGCCATACATCACTAGCGTATTAAACGATTCAGTAACTGTTGCTGCAACGGATTACATGAAAAACTACGCAGAACAAGCGCGTTCATTTATTCCAAGCAATAACTACAAAGTATTGGGTACAGATGGTTACGGTCGTTCAGACAGCCGTGAAAACCTACGTCGTCACTTTGAAGTTAACGCAAGCTACGTGGTAGTTGCGACATTATCTGAACTTGCTAAACGTGGTGAAGTTGAAAAGTCAGTGGTTGTTGAAGCAATTAAAAAATTCAACATCGACACTAACAAACTAAATCCACTGTACGCATAAGAGGTTTGCAATGAGTATTGAAATTAAAGTACCTGATATCGGTGGCGATGAAGTAGAAGTAACCGAAATACTAGTGAGCGTTGGCGATAAAGTTGAAGTTGACCAATCACTATTAAGTGTTGAAGGCGATAAAGCTGCGATGGAAGTACCTGCTGAACAAGCGGGTACGGTAAAAGAAATTAAAGTAAATGTGGGCGATACAGTAACCACAGGCACTTTAGTGTTCATATTTGAAGGTGAAGCGCAAGACTCTGGTGCTGACTCTAAAGCAGCTGAAAAAACCGAAGAAGCAGCCCCTGCTGCATCATCGGGCTCATCAACCAAAGAAGTGACTGTGCCAGATATTGGCGATGACGAAGTTGAAGTGACTGAAGTGATGGTTGCGGTTGGCGATAGCGTAGAAGAAGAGCAATCTATCTTAAACGTTGAAGGCGATAAAGCCGCCATGGAAGTACCTGCACCATTTGCTGGCACCGTAAAAGAAATTAAAGTAAATACTGGTGACAAAGTGAAAACGGGCTCATTAGTGTTTGTTTTTGAAGTCGCTGGTGGTGATAACGACACTGCACCTGCAAGTGATTCAAAAACGCAAGAGAAGCCTGCTGAAAAAGCTGCTTCATCTAAAGCGTCAGCATCAAGCACAAAAGAAGTTAGCGTACCGGATATTGGTGACGACGAAGTTGAAGTAACCGAAGTCATGGTTGCGGTTGGCGATAGCGTAGAAGAAGAGCAATCTATCTTAAACGTTGAGGGCGATAAAGCCGCCATGGAAGTACCAGCACCGTTTGCAGGTACTGTAAAAGAAATTAAAGTGGCAACAGGCGATAAAGTTAAAACGGGTTCCCTGATTTTTGTATTTGAAGTAGCAGGTAGCACGCCAAGTGACGCGCCTGCAAAACAAAATGAGCCAAAGGCTGAATCTAAGCCAGCAGCTCAAGCAGAGTCAAAACCAACTGCTGCGCCTGAAAAAGCAAGTGCTGAGAGCTTTGAAAACAACAGCGCTTATGCTCATGCATCGCCCGTTGTTCGTCGTTTAGCACGTGAGTTTGGTATTAACCTTGCGAACGTAAAAGGCACAGGTCGTAAAAACCGTGTTGTTAAAGAAGACGTGCAAAACTATGTTAAGCAACTGGTTAAGCAAGTTGAATCTGGTCAAGTACCTGCAGCTAAAGGCAATGCCGGTGGCGGTGAGCTTGGTTTAATTCCATGGCCAAAAGTTGATTTTGCTAAGTTTGGTGAAATTGAAGAGAAAAAACTTTCTCGTATTCAAAAGCTGTCAGGTAAAAACCTACATCGTAACTGGGTGCAAATCCCACATGTTACTCAGTTTGATGAAGCGGATATCACGAGTCTTGAGCAATTCCGTAAAGAGCAAAATGCCCTTAACGAGAAGAAAAAGCTAGGTGTTAAAATTACGCCACTCGTGTTTGTAATGAAAGCAGCAGCTAAAGCGCTTGCTGAGTTCCCTACATTTAACTCATCGCTTTCTGAGGATGGCGAAAGCTTAATCCTTAAAAAGTACATTAACATTGGTGTAGCGGTTGATACCCCGAATG
The DNA here is from genome assembly GCF_004328665.1 of Pseudoalteromonas sp. DL-6. Taxonomy (NCBI): domain Bacteria; kingdom Pseudomonadati; phylum Pseudomonadota; class Gammaproteobacteria; order Alteromonadales; family Pseudoalteromonadaceae; genus Pseudoalteromonas; species Pseudoalteromonas sp. DL-6. The sequence goes on along the minus strand of NZ_CP019770.1, from coordinate 2,855,289 downwards.
GCTTAGTTGTACCAGTGTTTAAAGATGTTGATAAAAAAGGCATTATTGAACTCTCTCGTGAACTAATGGACGTGTCTGTTAAGGCGCGTGATGGCAAGCTAAGTTCATCAGATATGCAAGGTGGTTGTTTTACTATTTCAAGCCTAGGTGGTATTGGCGGTACGGCATTTACGCCGATTGTGAATGCGCCTGAGGTGGCTATTTTAGGTGTGTCAAAATCTGAGATGAAGCCTAAGTGGAATGGTAAAGAGTTTGAACCTAAGCTAATGGTTCCGCTTTCAATGTCTTACGACCATAGAGTGATTGACGGTGCACTTGCTGCACGCTTTACTGTTACTCTTGCAAGTTACATGAGTGATATACGCCAGTTAGTGATGTAATTACTACAGAGTGAATAAAATCAAATCCCAGCCAGTTGTTTTTAGCTGGGATTTTTATCATTTGCAATGATACAATATTTGCACAAATGCCCTTTTCTGCCTTGCAGAAACATGGCAGTTAAATTTTGGGGCTGTGTCCCGTTCAAACAATAAAGGTAATAGCATGAGCAACGAATTAAAAACTCAAGTTGTTGTACTAGGCGGTGGTCCTGGTGGTTACTCTGCGGCTTTTCGCGCTGCTGACTTGGGCTTAGAAGTTACATTAGTAGAATCTCGCGAGACATTAGGCGGTGTATGTCTTAATGTTGGTTGTATTCCTTCTAAAGCACTTTTACACGTAGCTAAAGTGATTGATGATGCTGCAGAAATGTCATCTCACGGCGTTACTTTTGGCGCACCAAAAATTGACTTAGATGAAGTTCGTTCTTGGAAAGAGTCTGTTGTTGGCCAACTTACTAGTGGCTTAGACGGCATGGCTAAAATGCGTAAAGTAAAAGTTGTATCTGGTTACGGTAAATTTACTGGTAGCAACACTTTAGATGTTGAAGGCGCTGACGGTAAAACAACCATTACCTTTGATAACGCAATTATTGCTGCGGGTTCTAAACCTGTAAACTTACCTTTCATCCCAGAAGATGATCGCGTTATTGATTCAACGGGCGCGTTAGAGCTTAAAGATGTTCCTGAAAAGCTACTCGTTTTAGGTGGTGGTATTATCGGTCTAGAAATGGGTACGGTTTACCGCGCACTAGGTTCTGCAATTGATGTTGTAGAATTTGCAGACCAACTTGTTCCTGCTGCTGATAAAGACATCATGAAAGTTTACCAAAAGCATGTTAAAGATAAATTTAACGTGATGCTTTCAACTAAAGTAACTGGCGTTGAGGCAAAAGACGACGGTTTATATGTTACGTTTGAAGGCAAAAATGCGCCAGCAGAACCAGTACGTTACGACAAAGTACTTGTTGCTGTAGGTCGTACACCAAATGGTAACTTATTAGACGCTGACAAAGCTGGTGTAAATGTTGATGAGCGTGGCTTTATCAACGTTGATAAGCAACTTAAAACAAACGTAGATCATATCTATGCAATTGGTGACTTAATTGGCCAGCCTATGCTTGCGCATAAAGCGGTTCATGAAGGCCATGTTGCTGCTGAAGTTATCTCTGGTAAAAAACATTACTTTGATCCTAAGTGTATTCCTTCGGTCGCTTACACTGACCCAGAAATTGCTTGGGCAGGTGTAACTGAAAAAGAAGCGAAAGAGCAAGGTTTAAGCATCGAAACAGCTGTATTCCCTTGGGCTGCATCGGGTCGAGCTATTGCTTCTTCACGTACTGAAGGTTCTACTAAGCTTATTTTTGATAAAGAAAGCGGCCGTATTATCGGTGGTGCTATGATTGGTATTAACGCAGGCGAAATGCTGGGCGAAATCGGTCTAGGTATTGAAATGGGTGCAGATGGTGAAGACCTAGCGCTGACAATTCATGCTCACCCAACATTGAACGAATCAATCGGCCTTGCTGCTGAAATTTTTGAAGGTTCAATCACTGATTTACCAAACAAAAAAGCAGTTAAAAAGAAGAAGTAATTTCTTTTAGTTAATCGCGATAAAAAACCCAAGCCTCGGCTTGGGTTTTTTGTTTTTATAGCCTCAGCGTTTAGCAAAAGATTGCTCTGTGTAGCGCAGCGTCTCAATGGTGCAAAAAAGGTTAAAGGATGTCGAGCAAAGGGCTTAAAACCTCAAAATTAAACCTGCGCGAGGTAAACTCCCGTCAACAATATAAAAATTGTGTTTGCAAAGAGCCCAGTGTTTTATTTTACTATCTGCCCGCTGCCCGCTGCCCGCTGCCCGCTGCCCGCTGCCCGCTGCCCGCTGCCCGCTGCCCGCTGCCCGCTGCCCGCTGCCCGCTGCCCGCTGCCCGCTGCCCGCTGCCCGCTGCCCGCTGCCCGCTGCCCGCTGCCCGCTGCCCGCTGCCCGCTGCCCGCTGCCCGCTGCCCGCTGCCCGCTGCCCGCTGATATCTATTTTCTTTTATTTTAGCTACAATGCGCAGCCATCAGTTTATAGGTAATTAACCACAGTGACCCAGAGTTTAAAAAATTCAGTTTTAGCATTACGTGCCCAGCAAATAAGTGAATCTCGACGTGAGTTTAATGCCCGTGGTGGAAAAATGGATCGCTGTGAACAATGCTTAATTGCCAAGCATTACTGTATTTGTGAGGGCGCTGAGTACGCAAGCTGCGATGCTGCTGTATGTTTATTGATGTATCACAATGAAAGTTTTAAACCGTCTAACACTGGGCGTTTAATTGCGGAAATAGTGCCTGATAATTATGCGTTTCGTTGGGATAGAACCTCCCCAGATCCGGCATTGTTAGCCTTGTTGAATAATGATAAGTATCAGCCTTTTGTGATTTTTCCGGCTGAAGATGTTGAAACTGATAGGGTGGTAACCCAGGTTGAAACGTTTGCAGGTAAACAGCCATTGTTTATATTTTTAGATGGTACATGGCGTGAAGCTAAAAAAATGATCCGCAAAAGTCCTTATTTAGATAATTTGCCCGTGCTTTCTATTACCGCAGAAAAACTCTCAGATTACCGATTACGTGTAGCACCCCATGCTCACCAGTTAGGTACGGCAGAGGTGGCTATTATGGTATTAGCATTAGCGAATGAGGTTGATGCAAGTACTAAATTAGAGCAGCATTTTATTAAGTTTCGCGACGCCTATTTACTCGGTAAGCGTAACAAAGGCAGGCCGGAATAAAGTGCAGGGTATTAATACGAAAAAGCTGGATTTAATGCTTGTTCATAGTTTGAATATATATAATTCTGGCTGACCGCTGATTTTCAGGCAAAAGAAAAGCGCGAACCATCTCTAGTCGCGCTTGCGGAATCTTCTAACTTTGTTGCATCCTGCAATTGAACCTAATCAACTCCAATTTTTACGTTCCGTGTTATTACAATATTACTTTCTAGTTCTATGTAATATAGGCTATCCGAGCCTGTCTCCCTAAATCCCTGAAACATCCTGTAAGGTAAAATCTATTACCAATCCTTATTGCACATCCGAGTGCATTTCCATTGTTATCATTCCATTGTGTTGCCTTAAAGGCCTGTCCTTTTATTCCCTATCCTTTATAAACAACTATTCCGGTGTTGTTATCCATTACGCATCATCCTGATGCTATCCCTTATGCAACAATCCATTGCGATACTCATCCTGAGCCTGTCCTTAAATCCCTGTTATCCTAAAAACCAAACCTTGGTACTCGAGTAGTTAGTCCGTTTCCATTTACTCGGTAAGCGTCGTTGCTTATTTATGGGTTAATTATAGAGAGTGATTTGCAGTAAATGTAGGATAAAACCGCTTATGGTTTATGTTCTTACAAATGAAATATATTTAAATAACTTAAAATACAATAGCTTAGTTTGTTTTTAGGGTGTTGTGCAGGGTGTTTTTACTCATTTGCTGTCATAAGCGTAAGAGATATCTTACAGGGGTTTTCTTTTTTGGGCGTATTTATCACTAAGTAATTATATAAAGTGTGCACTTTTTGGTTCATCGCGGTAAAATTAATGATAATAATTATTAATCAGGTAAGAAAATATGAAAAAAACACTCGCGCTTGTTGTTGGGTTAATTATCTCAGCACCTGCTGTTGCAACAGATGTTGTGAATATTTACTCATTTAGACAACCTTTTTTAATTAAACCTATTTTAGATGATTTTACACAGCAAACAGGCATTAAAACCAATGTGGTGTTTGCTAAAAAAGGCTTAATAGAACGTGTTAAGCGTGAAGGTAAGCATAGCAAAGCAGATTTAGTATTAACCTCTAATTTTAGTGCGTTAATTCAGTTAGAAGAGCTAAAGCTAACGCAAACTATTGAGAGTGAAAACGTTAATAATAATGTGCCGGCTGCATTTCGTGATGGCGATGGCCAGTGGGTGGCACTCACTAAGCGAGTACGTAACGTTTACTCTTCAAAAGAGCGCTTAGGTCCATTGCCTGAGCTGAGTTATGAAGATTTAGCTAAACCTGAATATAAAGGTCAAATCTGTACTCGCTCTGGTAAGCACCCGTACAACTTAGGGTTAGTGGCTTCTATGATTGCTCATCATGGTGAAGCGCAGACTAAAACATGGCTAGAGGGTGTAAAAGCGAATTTAGCGCGTAAGCCGCAGGGAAATGACCGTGCGCAAGTTAAAGCCGTTAAAGAAGGTTTATGTAATTTAGCCTTAGGTAACAGTTACTACTTAGGTAAAATGTTGCAAGATGAAGCGCAAAAACCATGGGCAGATGCGGTTAATATTAATTTTCCAAACCAAACTAACCGTGGTTCGCATATTAACGTATCGGGTGCGGTAATTACTAAGTATGCTAAAAACCCTGAAAATGCCTTGAAACTCATAGAGTATATGACCGACAATAAGGCGCAAAATATGTATGCCTCGCTCAATATGGAGTATCCGGTTAAGCCAGGTGTTAAGCTTTCAAGTTTGGTTGCATCGTGGGGAAGCTTTAAGGAAGACAGCTTACCGCTTGATGAAATTAGCAAATATCGTCCGTTAGCCCTTAAGCTAATTGATGAGGTGAAGTTCGATCTTTAATGACTTATAAATTTCAGCTGTCGAAGTGGCAGCTTATTGCGTGGTCGACTGGTTTGTTACTGTCGACCCCGTTGTTTTTTCTACTAGTAGAATCTTTACAAGGCGACTCAGAGGTATTTACTCACCTGTGGAATACCGTGCTGTGGGACTATATAAGTAATACCGTATTACTGGTTTTAGGTGTAGGGTTACTTAGCTGTCTTATTGCGTTACCACTGGGTTGGCTCACCGCTTATTGCCGTTTTCCTGGCAAACAACAGTTTGAATGGGCATTGATGTTGCCGCTTGCAATGCCTACCTATATTATTGCTTATGTATATACCGATTTACTCGACTACGCGGGGCCGGTACAAATAACACTTAGAGAGTGGTTTGGTTGGCAGTCACCTAGTGATTACTGGTTTTTTGATATACGCACTCTGCCAGGGGCTATCATCATGATTGCGCTGGTACTCTATCCGTATTTATATTTAATTTTTAAAACTGCACTACGTGAACAATCCTTTAAGTTAGTCCAAGCAAGCCAGTTAATGGGATTAAGTGCATGGAAAAGCTTTTTTAAAGTAAGCTTGGTGCTTTCTCGTGGTGCTATTGTTGCTGCGCTGGCTTTGATCAGTATGGAAACCATGGCTGATTTTGCTACCGTTAGCTACTTTGCAGTCAGTACACTAACCACCGCAGTATACGATACCTGGTTTGGTTATTATTCATTAACTGCAGCAGCAAAAATTTCAGGGGTGATGTTGTTACTGCTGTTCTTAGCATTGATCACCGAGCGTTTTAGCCGTCGTAACCAAGCTGTATTTGAACGTCAATCGAGCGTGAACAGCGAGGCGCTTTATATCCTAAAAGGTAAGTCTGCATGGTTAGCAACGGGATTTTGTAGCCTTATTTTAATAATCTCATTTATTATTCCTATGTTTGTATTACTTAAATATGCAGTGATGTATTTTGACCAAGCGTGGAATAGTGAATTTTTTAGCTATGCATGGCAAAGTTTAAAAGTGGCTGCAGTGGTTAGTGCAGTGACGATAACACTGAGTGTTTTAGTGGTGTTTTATCAGCGCATTGCAAAACAAGCAAACCCACTTATACCTGGGCGTTTAGCAAGTACGGGGTATGCGTTACCAGGTACAGTATTAGCGATTGCGGTATTGTTGCCACTCACATTATTAGAAAATACCATTAACCGCATTCTGACTCCTTATGATTTAGATATTGGTTTATTACTAACTGGCAGCTTACTCACTATTATTTTTGCTTATATAGTGCGGTTTTATGCCGTGGCTCATGGTGCCATAGAATCAAGCTTTTCACGTATTAGCCCCTCGCTTGATATGGCAAGTCAGTCAATGGGGAAAAGCCAAGGCCGCACATTACGCTTAGTGCATTTGCCTTTATTGCGCCGAGGCTTATTAACCGCAGGTTTATTGGTCTTTATTGAGTGTATGAAAGAGCTGCCCGCAGCCTTACTGCTAAGGCCTTTTGACTTTGAAAGCTTAGCAACGCACGTGTTTCAATATGTCAGTGACGAACAATTAGAGCTGGCCTCTATATCGGCTTTATTTATAGTGGTGGTGGGCTTTATTCCGTTATATTTTATTAACCGTTCAATGGAGCAACGTAGTTAAATGAGTAGTTTGATTTTACAAGGCGTGAGCTATGCATATAACGGGACTAAGGTTGTAGATGATTTAGACTTAACCTTAGGCAAAGACGAAATAGTGTGTTTACTCGGTGCCAGTGGCTGCGGCAAAACCACCACGCTTAAAGCCATTGCAGGATTAATTGAGGCCAAGCAAGGACAGGTATTTATTGATGGTAAATTAGTCAGTGATGCCAATACGTTTGTGTCACCAGAGCATCGTAATATTGGTATGATGTTTCAAGACTACGCACTATTCCCACATTTAACGGTAGCGAATAATATTGGCTTTGGTCTAAGCGGTATGAGCAAAGCGGATAAACAAGCTCGCGTGGATGAAATGTTAAAGCTTGTGCATTTGGTTGGCTGCGCCGATAGGTACCCACATCAACTCTCTGGTGGTCAACAGCAGCGGGTAGCGATTGCACGTGCATTAGCTTATAAACCCAGTTTACTCTTGTTAGATGAGCCGTTTTCTAATATTGATACCCAAGTCCGATTTGAATTAATCGCCGATATTAGGCGTATTATTAAAGCTCAGCAAGTGTCGGCAGTGTTTGTTACTCACTCAAAAGAAGAGGCGTTTGCATTTTCAGATACGCTTGCGGTTATGCATCAAGGTAAAATTGCGCAGCAAGGCACGCCAGAGCAGCTTTTTGCCAAACCAAGTTCAAAGGAGGTTGCAGAATTTCTGGGTCAGGGCATATACTTAAGCGCAACTGTATTAACAGCAACTGAATATAAAACACAGTTTGGTGTGGTTAAATCAATACTGCCACAGCAATGCGCAGTGGCTAAAAAGGGTGTTATTTATGTGCGCCCACATCAACTTGAACTTGCCAGTAATAATGATAACGAGCTGGAGTGTGAGTGCGTAACTATACTAAGTAGTCGCTTTATTGGCTCTGCTTATGTATACACTGTGGTTATTGCTGAACAAGAAATAGAAGTTGCAGCTCAGTATGGCCAGTCATTTGAAATTAATGAACAGGTTATAATAAAAATAAAACCGCACACGGTGAATTTTTTTGAATCGTAATTAATCACTGTGTTTTGCTCTAAAAAGTAAGGAATAACAATGGCGCAAGCGCAATCAGGGATTTGTGCTGAAGCAAACTTACACGGTTTGCACTTATTTTTTAATGTACTTGATGGTCACGACGAATCACTTCGCGCTAAGCTTAAACAAGTGAGCGATATTGAAGATGAGTTTAGTGATCAGTTCTCTGAATCTATGCTTTCTTGCATGGTGGCAATTGGCGCCCAATATTGGCCGCATATTTTACCTGACTTCATGCCAAGCGAGCTGCAAAGCTTTCCTAATATTACCCATAGCGACTTTGTTATGAGTGCAAGGCCATGTGATTTGTTTGTGCAAATCCGCTCAGACAGAGAAGATGTAAACCATTTGTTTGCACTACAAATACTCAAGCTATTCACCCCAGATGTTGAGCTAGTTGAGCAAATTCGTAATTTTCGCTTTTTAGATGGCCGAGACTTTAATGGCTTTATTTATGCGGGCGATACTCCCCATGGCCGTCAAAAACGTGTAACGGCGTTAGTTAATAAGCCTGATAGTTTTGAAGATCAAGGTAGTTACATTCATGTGCAGCGCTATAAGCACGACTTGAGCTTGTGGCAGCATTTGTCATTACATGAACAAGAGCAAATAATGGGTCGTACACGCCTTGATAATACCTTGCTCAGCCCCGCACCTGAAAGTAGCCATGCAACCCGCAGTGAATTAAAAGATGAACAAGGTCAGGCACTGTTACTCAACCAAAGCATGCCTTATGGCGATGTATATGAGCAAGGTATGTTAGTGATCACGTGCTCTGCTAAAGGAGATGCATTCGAAAAAGTGCTAACTAGCCGACTAGGGCAGGGGGAAGATTATGACCACTGGCTTGATTTTACTCAGGCGGATATGGGCTCTGCATTTTTTGCGCCTTCAGTGCGATTTTTAAAGCAGTTATAACAGTTGTAAAACGGCTACGTAGTGATCATAGCCGTTTCAATCACAGCGTTAGTGGTTAAACCGTATCAAATAAAATACGCACACGCTCTAGTGTGAGGTCTATTTCTGAGATTTTAGCTGGTGCGATAAAAATAGTATCATCGCCGGCAATAGTGCCTAGTACGCCGTCTGCTTTGCCTAATGAATCAAGTAAACGCGCAATGAGTTGAGCAGCCCCTGGGCTGGTGCGAATAATAATCATCATTTCGTTATGCATAATATCAATAACGAGTTGGCGCAACGGGCTCTTAGCGGTTGGTACTCCCATTTCGGCGGGTAAACAGTACACCATTTCTTGTTTTGCATTACGGGTGCGTACCGCGCCAAACTTACTTAACATTCGCGACACTTTACTTTGGCTAATATTATCAAAGCCTTGTTCTTTTAACGCATCAACTATTTCGCCTTGTGAGCCAAAGTTTTCTTCTTTTAAAAGTGCTTTAAAGGCTTTAACCAATGCTTCTTGTTTGTCTTGTGGTTGCATAGTGTCTAATTAGTTATGTAATAGATACTGCAAATTCTACACAAAAATGCATAATTATGCAGCAGTTGTTTGCTTAAGTTGCCATTTTGCTGCGTTTAAACAGCAAAGTTTACAACTATGGTCGAAAATATAGCTAAAATAAGCAGGATAAATTTGTTTTTAGTCGTTAATTTCTTTATCTTATGAACCACAAATATTTCCTACCTCAAATCACGGAGAATTCCAATGAAAGTTGCTGTATTAGGTGCTGCAGGCGGTATCGGTCAAGCGTTGTCTTTATTATTAAAAACAGGCTTACCAGCTGGCTCTGAATTATCACTATATGATGTTGCGCCAGTAGTTCCTGGTGTTGCTGTTGACCTTTCTCACATCCCAACAGATGTTAAAGTTGCAGGTTTTGGTGCAGACGATTTAGATAAAGCATTAACAGGTTGTGATATCGTTCTTATCCCAGCGGGTATGCCACGTAAGCCAGGTATGGATCGTGCTGATTTATTTAATGTTAACGCTGGTATCATCAAAACATTAGCTGAAGGCATTGTTGCTAACTGTCCTAAAGCGCTTGTGGGTATTATTACTAACCCAGTTAACGGCACTGTACCAATTGTTGCTGAAGTATTTAAAAAAGCAGGTACTTATGACGCTAAGCGTGTATTCGGTATTACAACACTCGATGTGATCCGTTCTGAAGCGTTCATTGCTGAACTTAAAGGCGTAGACGTAGCAAGTGTTAAAGTTCCAGTAATCGGTGGTCACTCAGGCACAACAATTCTACCATTACTTTCTCAAGTTGAAGGTGTTACTTTCACTGATGAAGAAGTGGCTGCACTGACTCCACGTATCCAAAACGCAGGTACTGAAGTAGTTAATGCTAAAGCGGGCGGTGGTTCTGCAACATTATCTATGGGTGCTGCTGCTGCACGTTTTTGTATGTCTTTAGTTAAAGGCTTACAAGGTGAAGACGTTGTAGATTACGCATACGTTGCTGTTGAAAATGGCGATGCAGAGTACTTTGCACACCCAGTACGTTTAGGTAAAAATGGCGTAGAAGAAATTCTTTCTTACGGCACACTAAGCGCATTTGAAGAGCAAGCAAAGAATGACATGCTTGAAACGCTGAAAAAAGACATTAAAGAAGGTGTTGATTTTATGGCGTAATAGCCAAAATTAACTCATAAAAAAGCCTGCATTTGCAGGCTTTTTTATTGCTCGGAATTATCTACACAGTAAAACTTAGTGGTCGCGGTCAACCGCTATTCTAGCTAAGCTAATTAATGCTTGCTTGTAACTCGACTCAGCTAAGCAATCTAAACAAGCAATCGCTTTTTCTGCTTCTTGCTCTGCTTTTTGCATTGTGAACTCAAGGGCATTAGTATGTTTAAGTGCAGCGAGTATCTCATCTAGATGCGCCATACCATTACAGTGCTCTATGGCATCTCTTATTAACTGTGTTTGATGCTCACTACCGTGTTGCATGGCATAAATTAATGGTAGTGTAGGTTTGCCTTCAGCTAAGTCATCACCAATGTTTTTACCCAGTTGGTCGGCATCGGCGTTGTAATCTAAAACATCATCCACTAACTGAAAAGCGGTGCCTAAATGCATACCGTACAAATTAAGTGCGTCTAATACACTATCATCTTGCTCAGTAATAATGGCAGCTAGTCCGGTTGCAGCTTCAAATAACTTAGCGGTTTTAGAATAAATAACCTGCATATAACTGGCTTCAGTAGTATCTGGGTCATTGCAGTTCATTAATTGCAGTACTTCGCCTTCAGCAATAATGTTGGTTGCATCAGCCAGTATTTGCATTATCTGCATCTTGCCAAGGCCGACCATTAGCTGAAACGAGCGAGTGTAAATAAAGTCACCCACGAGAACACTGGCGGCATTACCAAATTCAGCATTTGCTGTGGGTGTGCCACGGCGCAAGTTAGATTCATCTACCACATCATCGTGTAAAAGAGTGGCGGTATGAATAAATTCAATAATAGTTGCTAGCGTAATGTGATCTTTACCTTGGTAACCTAGCGCTTTAGCCGCCAAAATAGCTAACATGGGGCGAACACGTTTGCCACCGCTGTTAACAATATACAAACCAAGTTGATTAACTAACGCCACATCTGAGCGCATTTGCGCATGTATTAGTTGATTGACGTCATTCATATCGCTTTCGATTAACGCCTGGATAGCTTTTATATCCATTGATCTCCGAGCCAATTTTAATGTGTGAACGGCGCAGATTGTACAACAAAAAACGCATTAGCTCGATATTTTGTGATGATTCCTTAAAAAAACACCCTTAAGTAGGTTAAATGACCTATTAACTTGGTGAATAAATGATTAAACAGCGCGGTTTAAATTTGAATCATCCTTGACGGTTAATTGAACTGCGTGGGCTTGCTTTGCGATTGCTAATTTATTTTCTCTAACCGTTAAAAAGCGCTTGGCAAAGGGGGATTTTAATATAAAATAGGGGAAATATTGAATTGCTCTCAATGCAGCTACTTTTTATTCATTTAATTACAAAAAGAGGCTTGCTAGTTTTTTCGCATTAGCGTAAACTTCGCGCCCTATTGAAGAATATTTTAGTTGCGTCGATTTGAGGGCGCACAGACGGAGTTAATTATGTACGCGGTTTTCCAAAGTGGTGGTAAACAGCACCGTGTGACTGAAGGTCAAACAATTCGTCTTGAGAAATTAGACGTTGAAACTGGTGCAGCAGTTGAATTTGATTCAGTACTTTTAGTTGCTGATGGTGAGAAGATCGAGATTGGTGTACCGTTCGTAAACGGTGGTAAAGTAACAGCTGAGGTTGTTTCACACGGTCGCGGTGAGAAGATTAAGGTTGTTAAATTTAGACGCCGTAAGCATTCTCGTAAGCAAATGGGCCATCGTCAATGGTTCACAGAAGTTAAAATCACTGGCATTAGCGCTTAATTAGAGGTACTTAGAAATGGCACATAAAAAAGCAGCTGGTAGTACTCGTAACGGTCGCGATTCAGAAAGCAAACGCCTAGGTGTTAAGCGTTTTGGTGGCGAATCAGTTCTAGCGGGTAGCATCATTGTTCGTCAACGTGGAACTCGTTTCCACCCTGGCGCAAACGTAGGTATCGGTAAAGACCACACTATCTTCGCAAAAGCAGATGGTAAAGTTCAGTTTGAACAAAAAGGTCCTTTAAACCGTAAATACGTAACTATCGTAGCTGAGTAATCAGCAAGGTAGTTAAAAAACCCCGCCTTTGCGGGGTTTTTTGTTTTAAGCAAAATATATACCCAAGCCCAGCCTGCAATCAGCACGGCTTGGGTATATAATAGAGTTATTAACAAGCCAATCCCTAAAGTGAGTAATCATGAAGTTTGTAGATGAAGTAGAAATTCGCGCAGAAGCTGGTGACGGTGGCAGCGGCATCGTGTCTTTTCGTCGTGAGAAATATGTTCCAGATGGTGGACCTGATGGCGGTGACGGTGGAGACGGTGGTAGTGTTTATCTACAAGCTGATGAAAACTTAAATACCCTTATTGACTATCAATTTGAGCGTTTTCACAGAGCAGAACGTGGTACTAACGGTCAAAGCCGTAATTGTACTGGTAAAAAAGGTGAAGATCTGATTGTAAAAGTGCCGGTAGGTACACGTATCCTAGATGTTGATACTCAAGAATCATTAGGGGATTTAACCCAAGATGGTCAACGAATTGTGGTTGCAAAAGGCGGTTTCCATGGCTTGGGGAATGCGCGTTTTAAATCAAGTACTAACCGTGCTCCACGTCAAAAAACACTCGGCACACCAGGTGAAGTACGTAACCTTAAATTAGAGCTAATGCTATTAGCTGATGTAGGTTTACTGGGTTTACCAAATGCAGGTAAATCGACCTTTATTCGCAGTGTATCCGCTGCAAAACCTAAAGTAGCAGATTATCCATTTACTACGCTTATCCCTAATTTAGGCGTTGTTCGTCCTGAAGCAAATAAATCATTTGTCATTGCCGATATTCCTGGCTTGATTGAAGGTGCGTCGGATGGTGCGGGCTTGGGTATCCGATTCTTAAAGCATTTAGAGCGCTGTCGTGTGTTATTGCACATTATTGATGTTATGCCAGTTGATGGATCTAACCCTGTTGATAATGCTTTTGCAATCATCAACGAGTTGCATCAGTACAGTCCTAAGCTTGCTGAAAAGCCACGCTGGTTAGTATTTAATAAAATTGACTTATTGCCTGAAGATGAAGCCAAGGCCCTGTGTGAGCAAATTGCAGAAGAGTTAGGTGAATCTGAAAATATTTATAGTATTGCCGCAATTAATAAATTAAATACGCAGCCATTAATTCACGACATCATGACGCTACTTGATAACATGCCTAAAGAAAAGTTTGTTGAAGTTGCAGACGAAGAGGTTGAATTTAAGTGGGATACCTACCATCAAAAAGCCACTAAAGGCGATGATGATGACTGGGATGATTGGGATGAAGATGATTACGACGTAGAAGTTGTCTACGAGCGTTAATTATAATTGTGTATATTTAAAAGGAGCTAATGCTCCTTTTTCTTTGATTAATAATAAAGTATTGGGTGTTTAGTGTGATAATTTCAATGATTGCAGCAATGGCAAACAACCGTGTCATTGGCTTAGATAATAAAATGCCATGGCACTTACCTGGCGACCTTCAGCACTTTAAGAAAGTAACCTCTGGTAAGCCCGTTATTATGGGACGTAAAACATTTGAATCGATAGGTCGGCCTCTGCCTGGGCGTCGTAATATTATTATTACTCGCAATAAAGACTATCACGCATCAGGAATTGAAACTGTAACCACACCAGAAGCTGCACTTGAGCTTGTTAATGATGTTGCAGAGGTGATGATTATTGGTGGTGGAAACATCTATCAGCAGTTCTTAGAGCAGGCGCAGCGATTGTATTTAACCTTTATTGACCTAGATGTTGAGGGGGATACACAATTTCCTGATTACCAAAGTGTTGCAAACTGGCAAATTGAAGATGAAATGTTGATGACGCCTGATGATAAAAACAAACATAATTATAAGTTCGTAACTTTGAATAAAATTCCTTAACATTATTGCCAAAATCTGAGCGTGTTGGTACAATATTAAACAGTCGAGTACGAAAAAAGTATTAATATAGGGTGTCCAATCAATGATTAAATTACCGAAGCTAGTTGTAATTGCTGCTATCGCAGCGGGTTCGTTCGCTTATACTGCGCCTGCAAGCGCTGATGATCAGTTAGCTGTTTCAGTTTGTGAGTACATTGCTGCTGATGATAAAAATCGCCTACGTAGTAAATTAAAAAGCTCGCGTGTGAAAGTACGTAATATCTATGATGCAGTTTTCTGTAACGGTAATAATTTACTACGTCACGCTGTTGCAAGTAATGCGGTTGATACGGGTGAGTACATTGTTAAAAACTTATCAAAGAGCTCGCTTGAAGATGGTGCTGATATTGCTTGGGCTGAGGCAAACCATGCAGGTTCAGCTTTAATCCCTATTATTAAAGACCGTGCAGGTCTTTAAATAAAAGTTTAATTAAAAAAACCGCGTTTAAACGCGGTTTTTTATTTGTTTGGATACACTGTCATTTCACATCCTGTTTAACTATCTCTGCCTCCTCTAAATATTTACTCTTATTACTCTTATTACATAAAAATGTCATAAAAATTCAATACTCTATGCGCATGTCAGTTTTGAGATATGTTTATGCGTGTATCATTCTTTACCCGTTTATTAGCCATTTTACTAACGTTAGCAAGTATCCTTCTAGCTGCGACTTTATTGTGGGCAAGCCATACATTACTAAAACTCCAACAACAAGATAGCGCATATAGTCAATTAAAAAATAGCATAATGGTTGAGCTGGCCGATCATTTGGAGAGTTACTTAGTACAAGGTAATAGCCAATATTTAATAAAATCATCAACTTTGATTGAGCAGCTTAAAGCGCAACAGTTAACAGCACTGCCTCCTGAGTTAGAAGCTCGTCTATCAGCACAATTAATTTCATTAAATACAGATATTAACGGTAAATACAGAGCACTTGGAAAACTCTCTGGTAATGAAACGGCGCTGTTAGATAACGCACTGAGGCAAATGGCG
Source organism: Pseudoalteromonas sp. DL-6 (assembly GCF_004328665.1). Classification (NCBI taxonomy): domain Bacteria; kingdom Pseudomonadati; phylum Pseudomonadota; class Gammaproteobacteria; order Alteromonadales; family Pseudoalteromonadaceae; genus Pseudoalteromonas; species Pseudoalteromonas sp. DL-6. The sequence goes on along the minus strand of NZ_CP019770.1, from coordinate 2,840,039 downwards.
GGCTCAGCCTCTTCACTTATTAATTATGCGCAAAAAGCATCAACGCAAACCAGCAACGCCCTTAGCTATAATAAATTAGCGAGTGATTATTACAGTGAAGTGGTTAATTTATCTTTATCGACCTATCAATTAATAAATGATTACCAATCCGAGGTAGAGAAAAGTCTGCAACAAAGTATTAAAAACCTAAATTTACTGGCTGTCAAAATTGAACAGTTACCTAACTTAGGGGTAATGACTGAGGTTGATGAATTTGCTTTATTTGTAGATGAGGAACCGGAAGATTTGGCAGCTGAAATAAAAGCAGAGTTGGTGAGTTGGCCTAAACGCTATCTGCGCGATTTAAGTAGTACTTTATCGCAAGCAAAACAGCGTCGTTTAGGAACAAATGAATTACGGAAACAAATTAGCTTACTATCAAAAACAGTGATTGAAGCAGAGCAAACATTAAAAGCGCAGCAAGATACCGTGAAACAACAAGTTTTTTGGGTATTTGGAATAGCGATAGGTGGATTAGTAATATTAGCTTTTGGTGTTTATTGGGGGCAACGTAAACAGGTTTTACAGCCTTTGCGACAGCTGCGAGATGGATTTGCATTCCTAATCGAAAGCAATGAGTTAAAAAATATTACAGTAAACAACCCTCAAACAGAGGTGGGTGAAATAGCGCAGTATTTTAACCAGTTAATTGAGCGCCAGCGTCTAGAAGCTCAAGAGAAGGCAAATATGCTCAATGTAGTCAGCCAGTTCATGCAGCAAATGAGTAAGCATTTACACACGATTGGCCAAAAAAGTAATGCGAGTTATCAGCAGGTAAATCACAATGAAGAGCTGCTTCTTAATATTCAGCAACTTGGCGAGCAGGTAAATCATATTAATGCTGTTGCAGCTGAAAATGCTCAAAGTACCTATGAAGCAATGCAGCAAAGTGTTGGTTTTGCTAAAAATATGCTTAATGCCAGTTCAGATACACAGCAGCGTATTGAGCAGGGAATGCATAGTGTTCAGGAGTTACTGAGCGGGGTGCAAGGAGTAAGTAATATTATTACCGTTATACGTACCATCGCTGAGCAAACAAACTTACTCGCGCTCAATGCTGCGATTGAATCAGCAAGAGCCGGTGAGCAAGGTCGGGGTTTTGCCGTGGTTGCTGATGAGGTAAGGCAATTAGCTATGCAGACTCAAGGTTCGCTAAAAGAGATTAATGATCAATTGGCGTTATTAAGTGAAAACTCTCAAGAAGTCTATAAACAAATCAATGCATTAACTGAGGATGCACAGTTACAAACAGCAAATGCTCAAGAGCTTAAAGCAAACTCTGAAGGAGTAGCAGATAATGCGCAGCAGGCTAATAAAGTTGCGGTAGATGCAATGGAATTGGCTAAACAACAAAGTGAGTTGCTTCATGGTTTTACTCTATCAATGCATGATATGAAAAGCCAAGTAAGTGAGTCGAGTGAATTAGTTGCTGATATAGGCTCGCAGTTAGAGTTGCAAATGATATCTATTAAAGAAGGTTTAGGTTTAGGTAACAACAGCGATTAATCGAAGACGAATTAAACATTAATCTGTATGCTAAAAGACTACGTAATTACCCTAAGGAATTAATATGATAGAGCAAGGTCAGACAATACCTGCAGTAAATTTATCTCAGCTTACTGATGAAGGTATGCAAACACTCACTAATAATGAATTATTTGCAGATAAAAAAGTTGTGCTATTTGCGGTGCCGGGTGCTTTTACACCCACTTGTTCGAATGCTCATTTGCCTGGTTATATCGCGCTAGCCGATAAAATTAAGGCTAAAGGTATTAACGCTATCTATTGTGTATCAGTTAATGATGCATTTGTGATGAAAGCATGGGGTGAGTCACAAAACGCAGAGCATATAGACATGCTTGCAGACGGTGATGCTAGTTTTACTCGTGCCTTAGGGCTTGAAAAAGATACTGCAGGCTTTGGTGGTTTGCGCTCGAAACGTTACGCTATGGTTGTTGACAATGGTGTTGTTAACCAATTATTTGTAGAACAAGACAAAGAATTTGTAATAAGCAGTGCTGAAGCTGTTTTAGCTAAGCTATAACTAAGTTGTTTTAATTATTGAATAAAAAGCCGATACATATGTATCGGCTTTTTTATCTAAGGAGAGTGTGGATTATGGCTGGTATTGACCGCTTAGCGTTAAACCAGAGAAGGTTTGATACGCATTAACACTTAAGTGCCATGTGCCTGCTTGAGGATTACTAAACGTACAAGTTTCAGCGTTACCATTTTTATATGGGCGACAATCATAGCTAGAGCTAGTTGGTTGGCTGCCAAACTTTACAAATAAATCTGCATCACCGGTGCCGCCTGATGTTGTTACAGTAAAGTTAGCCATGCCAGCTGGCACATCTAGCGTGTAATGTTTCCATTGACCTGCTGTTGCAGAAACATCACTTACTGTACCGCCACCAGCTTGAGGTGTACCTGAACCACCACCGGTTGAACCACCTGTGATGTTACCAACTAAGCTCACACCAGTGTATGCTGAGTAACCACGTAACATTACATGGTAAGTACCTGCCGTTGGGTTATCGATAGAGCATTCTTCACTGTTACCACCTTTATAAGGACGACAGTCATATGTAGTGGTGGTTGGTTTGCTGCCAGCACGTACATACAAGTCAGCATCCCCTGTACCACCACTCATGGTGAAAGTAACATTAGTCGCACCACTTGGTACTGTCATAGTGTAAAAGTCTTGTGCACTTGCCGCACCGCTTAATCCAGTTTTCGCTTGTCCATCAACGAGCTCATTATCACCGGTTGTTGGCGGTGGCGTGCCACCAGATGCTGCGGCAACAGCGGCTGCAGCATCCACAATGCCTGTGCCACAGCTAGTACATGCTGCAGAGAAAGAGCGAGTCGTTGTTTTCAAGATGTTTTCAATTTCATCAGGGGTAGCATTTGGTTTAGCTTGCTTGATCAATGCTGCAACACCCGCAACATGAGGTGCAGCCATTGAAGTACCCTGCGAAAAGCCATAGCTGTCGCTTGATGGTGTTGTTGAGCCTGAGTTGTAAGTAGATAAAACACCCTCAGAATCATTTGCAAAGCTTTGTGCGCCACCCGGTGCTGCCACATCTATATTACTACCGTAGTTTGAGTAATATGCGCGGCCACCGTTACGACCAACTGATGCAACATTAACAACACCATTACAGTTACCTGGGTTGTAGTTTGCAGAATTATCGTTATCGTTACCTGCAGCAATAACAACAACAGTACCATTATTACGTGCTGTATTAATCGCATTTTGAGTCGTTGAGCTACATGCACCTGCACCACCTAAACTCATGTTTATAACATCAGCAGGGTTAGCATTTGCCGATGTACCCGATACATTACCGCCAGAGGCCCAAATAATGCCATCAGCAATATCAGAGGTTAAACCGCCACACTTACCTAATACACGTACAGGCACTACTTTTGCGTCGTAAGCAACACCTGCAACACCCTCACCGTTATTAGTTACCGCAGCAACAGTACCTGCTACGTGAGTACCGTGCCAACTAGAACCTTGTGCACCGTTATTACCACACTCACCGGCTGCAACTGCATCCCCCGGATCGCGAGCATCGTTATCACGGCCATTGCCATCATTAGCCACTGATAGATTAGAGATCATATCGTAACCAGGTAAAATATTAGCGTTTAAATCAGCGTGCGGACGGTAACCAGTATCAAGAACAGCTACAACCACGCCGCTACCTGTGGCAGTATCCCAAGCTGTTGGTAGATTTAGACCACCGGCTTGCTCATAGTAATGCCATTGGTCGCCATAACGAGGATCGTTTGGTGTTGCAAATGGCTTTAACATTTGATCGACTTCAATGTATTCAACATTGCCTGAATTAACCATTTCTTGCATAAACTGTTGTGCTTCTTCAGCATTGAGCTTTTTGTCAGCGCGCATTACGTGATGGTTGTTTAATGCCATTGCGCGGATATATTTAGCTTTAACTTTACCTTTTTTTGAGGTGAAGTTTTTTACAAAGCTTTGCGCTTTTTTGTTCATCATTGCAGGCGATGCGTCAGCTGTAGATGTGCTCATCATATCGCTATTATTTTTATATTTGATAATGAACTGAGTTTCAAACCCACCTTGATTTTGCATTTTAGCTGAGGTTTCAGCCATTGAAGGTGCGATTGCTTGTGCTGGATTTGCCATACTTGAGCTGGCAGCAAATAGTGTACTTATTGTTAGCGCAACAGCGCATTTTTTAAATGAATTATTAGAAGTCATAATTACCCTTAGTGTTATTATTATTTGTGGATATCCACAAAGCGGGTACAAAGGTAAATGATCTGTTAACTATTTTGAAATATTAAATACGCATGTATCTATTTCATTTAGTTATAACCGCGTATTCAGTGAGCTTTCAATTGTTTTGTATTTAATTTTTTATTTTTTGCGATCCTAATGTATTAGATTTTTTCGGTGTTTTTTATCATTAATTGGCCTTTGTTGACAAATTAAAAACAATGTAACAACTATCTGGTTATTATCGAAACTTTGTTATAATCCACCAAAGTTTTTAAGAGATGACTAAATGACTCACGTTGATGTAATTGTGATCGGTGCAGGTGCAGCAGGTTTAATGTGTGCAGCGCAAGCAGGGTATCGCGGCCGAAGCGTTACAGTGCTTGATATGGGTAAAAAGCCAGGACGTAAAATTTTAATTAGTGGCGGCGGGCGTTGTAACTTTACTAACGAAAATGCGAGCCCTAATAACTATTTATGCGCAAATCCTCATTTTGTAAAATCGTGCTTAAGTCGTTATACGCAGCATGACTTTGTAGAGCTTGTAGACCGACATGGTTTGGCGTATCACCATAAAACATTGGGACAATTATTCTGTGACAATAGCGCACAGGACATTGTTGATATTTTACTTACCGAGTGTGAGTGGGCTGGTGTTACTATTAAACTACGTAGCGAAGTATTAAATGTTGCTAAAACAGCAATGGGTTACAGTGTCACAACTGAGCAAGAAACACTCACTTGTGAGTCGTTAGTCGTTGCATCTGGTGGTTTAACTATGCCTAAGCTTGGTGCTACGCCAATAGGTTATAAAATTGCAGACCAATTTGGTTTAAAGGTATTGCCGACGATGGCTGCTTTAGTTCCCTTTACCTTACATCAGCACGATAAAGACCGTTTTGAAGAGCTTTCGGGTATTAGTATACTTTGTGAAGTTACAAGCGAAGATGGCACTGTATTTAAAGAGAATATTTTATTTACTCATCGCGGCTTATCCGGGCCTGCCATATTACAAATAAGCTCATTTTGGCGAGCAGGTCAGGCGGTAACGATCAATTTACTACCTGAACTCGATTTAAAGCAACAGTTAGCTGACTGGCGAGAAACGCAAGCGCAAAAATCGTTAAAAAATAGTCTCGCGACTATCTTACCTAAGCGCTTTGTTGAAATACTTCATGACAGTAAAGCCATTCCCGATTGCAATATTAATCAACTGACGCATAGCCAAATAGATGCACTCGCGGATTATATTCATGCGTGGCAAATTAAGCCAAATGGTACAGAGGGTTACAGAACCGCAGAGGTGACTTTAGGCGGTGTTGATACTGATGAGCTAAGCTCTAAAACATTTGAGGCTAAAAAAGCTAATGGTTTATATTTTATTGGCGAAGTAACCGATGTAACGGGTTGGCTTGGAGGTTATAATTTTCAATACGCATGGAGTTGTGGATTCGCCGCTGGGCAATACGTGTAAAAAAATAGCTCACCACAGCTTATTAAACTTGCCACTTTAGCTCTGAAGTGGCATTTTTATTTCTAATTTTTAAGTCTATATTGCTGCATTTTGCTATTCGGTTTTTCGGGAATGGTCATTTCGATTATGCCTGCCTCAATCGCAGGCTTTAAGTAGCGCTCTCTAAAATGTTTTCGATCTTTTAATCCTAGCTGATTTTGTAGCTCTTGTCGGTTTAACGGCCTTTCGATTTGATTAAATACATTGATTAAAGCGATGACTTGGGGGGCTTGCAGATTTATATCTAAAGTCTCTTCAACTTGAGGGGGGTGTTGTGGGGTTTGGTTCTTTGTTATTGATTTTAAATCACTTTTTAAAACGTTCAATGCTGAAAGTAATGTCTCTAACATGTACTCAATAAACACGGATGAGTCACCGATTTTGGTACTTAGGTTAATGCTTTCAACGTATTGTTGGCGTGTTGTCGCGATTAGGTTATGAATGTTTAGCAATGAAAATAGCGTATGCCACTGCGATAATTGCTTAGTTTGCCACACACACGCTAATTCAGTATTACCCTGTGCAAAAGGTTGAATAAACTGTAATTCATAATGACATACTGCGCTACTGATTAAGGGGTGATGCGCGGTTGTATTAAACCACGCAAATAACTCCTCTACCATTTGTGGCACTCGTATTGCCTGTGGTGCCATTTGTGCACCACTTTTTAATGCTAGACTTTGCTGCCTATAACTGCCTGACTTTTCACTTTGATCTTTCATTAAGCTGCGATGTAAGCATAACAAGTTGTCTGGGTTTGATAAGTCAGATGCTGTGAATTGAAACTCAGGGTTTTTCATTTGTACAGAGGTGATTTTTTGTTGCTTATAGTGCTCAAGGGTTGCTGGTGAATATAAGACACTGATTTTACCTAAAGCTTCACTAATATTTGCAATGCTGTGAGTCATGCTGGCTGAAATCGAAAATGGGGGAGTGGTGTTGCTCATTTCGTTATAGAGGTTATGTAAATCAGGGCGTTAGAATACGCGAACTAAGCATAAAAGTCAGTTTTAATGGTTTTTTAGTATGCAATTTTATTTTTTTATTGGTTCTTTATGGTTGTTTTTTTGAGTGTTTATTAATTAATTGGGTATCTTACTCAACTATAAAGGGCTCTATGAAGTTGCTATTGTTAGTTCAATGTCTCTAAAATACACTGAATTACGACCATTGTTTTTAGCTTTGTATAGCGCGCTATCTGCACGTTCTAATACGCTAAGAACCGAATCGTTAGGATCGATTAATGCTAGCCCTATACTTATAGTTAGTGGAATGTTGGCAATGGGAACAGCGTAAATACATTCTTTTAGTTGATTTGCCTGCGCTATAGCCTCGATTAAGGAGGTGTTGGGTAAAATAATTGAAAACTCTTCACCGCCCCAGCGCGCTATTACTGAATGACCTGGCATTTTGCTTTTAACTATATTTGCAAATTCACTTAAAACACGGTCACCTACTATATGGCCATGAGTGTCGTTAATTTTTTTAAAGTGATCGATATCACAAATAAGTAAACAGTTAGTGGTTTTTGTTTTTTTAGAGTTGGTTATTAGTTGTGATAGCTCGTAATCAAATTTTTGCCTATTAAAAAGCCCTGTCAGTTTATCTGTTTCAGCAAGGTGTTGGATTTCTATATTGCGCATTGTTAAATGGTCATAAGCAGAAAAGCGAGTTTTTTCATAAAACCTGAAGATTAAGATATGGGCAATACTGACCTCTATGATATTAAATAAAGAGCCCAGACCTACAGTCACAGTTAGCTGCTGTTGTTTATAAGTTAAATAAGCGCAAATACAAAAGGCAATGCCGCTAAAGATGCTCCCCCAATTTCTGCCGACGAGAAAAAATGCAAAAGGAGGGATAAGTGTTGCCCAAAATAAAGAGTGGGCAAGGCCACCTACAGAGACAACAAATGTCATTATTAAACTAGCTACCATAATAGTGACTGCCCATGCTGCAGCATGCACATTCGCCGTTTTACTAAACCAAAGATAAATTGCTAGTGTTATAAGCAAGCCAAATGCGTCAATGGCTGCAATATCGTAGCTATCAAAGTAGAACAAATTGAGTAGAGTTAAAATTAAAAAGTAGCAGGTTGCTGTTAATAATGAATGAGCGATTAAGCGTGTGCGCCAAAAATCTTTATGATCTTTTGGATACTGTGGTAGCCCTTTGTACCAAAAATCTAGCATTCTCCACTTCTCTTTAGTTTTTATATTTTTATTGATTATTACCTATAACCCAGCTTTATTATAGTGCTGAGTAAAATCACTCTACAAATAAATATTTATAAAAAATAGCGTATTTTTGTGTTCAAACGAAAGCTCAATGTTTGCTATGAAGATTTTGGTCTAAGTTTTGGTTGGTAAATTATTTGATGTTAAAAGCTAAAAACCCCATAGCCTATCAGTGTATGGGGTTTTTAGCTTCGAGAGAGGGGTTATTCTTCTACAAACGCTTCACCTTCGTTCATCCACTTAGCGGCTGGCTTGCCTTTTAAGTAATGATCAAAGTACTGCATCATGCGTACGGAGAAATCTACCTGATTAGGGAATTGCTTTAAGTGATGCGGTTCACCTTCATATTGTAAAAATGTGGCATCTTTACCCGCACGGCGCAGCGCTAAATAATATTGTACGCCTTCATGCCATGGCACAGCATCATCTTTGTCGCCAAACATAATCAGAATAGGGGTATTTACTTTATCGGCAAAAAAGACTGGCGAGTTTTCAATATAAAGCTCTGGGGCTTCAAATAAGCTTTTACCAATACGGCTTTGCCCTGTTTCATACTGAAATTGGCGAGCAAGCCCTGATTTTAAGCGAATGCCACTGTAAGCGCTGGTCATGTTAGACACTGGCGCACCCGATACCACAGCTTTAAACATATCAGTTTCAGTGATCATAAACGCGCTTTGATAACCCGCCCATGAGTGGCCTTGTAACCCTATTTTATTAGGATCGGCAATGCCTAAATCAATCAGCTTTTGGGTGGCGTTGATCATGGTTTGCGTTGACGACTTACCTGGGTGACCTATTTCAAAGCGAATATCAGGTAAAAAGATGGCGTAGCCATTTGATGTAAACAATGGGAAGTTAGGGCGATGATTTAATTCCATTTTAGGGAAGTCGTACATACGCTGGCTCATATAGCGGTAAAAGTACACCACAACCGGTACTTTATCGCCTTTTTTGTAGCCCGCAGGTTTGATTAATACCCCTTGTAAATCTTCCCCATCAAAGCCTTTATAGCTGATAAGCTCAGGTTCTTGGCCCCACGCGAAGTTATTAACTTGTGGATTTAAGTTCGTGACCTTTTGTGGCTTATTAAAGCTAAAGTCAGTTTGGTAAATATCAGGGAATTGCTGATAGGTTTGCTCAGTAAATAAGTATTTATCGGCATTTTTGGCTTTTTTAATTACATCAAAGCGTTTATTTCCTGTGAGTACTTTAGTAACGTTAAGCGTTGTTAAATTAAGTTTAGCAACTTCTCTTTGCTTACTTTGTAAGTTAATTGCAGAGAGCAGCAGTGTATCCTTACTGTTAAAGCCCACTTGGCTTTTATCAAGTGTGATCACTCTGTACTGAGTATTACTTTGTTTACCATTAGTTAAGCGTTTGGCTTGCTTGGTATTTACATTAAACGACCAAATATCGTATTTGCTATAAACCAGTATTTCGCTGCTATCGTTAAGCCAGCCAGCAAAGCCATAGCCAGGCTGCTTAGATGGGTAATCGTGTTTGTCATCGGCAAAGGTGGCGTTAACTGCTTTGCTGAGTACGCTCACTTTGTTATTGCCTAAGTTTTTAAGCTGTACTTGGTTATTATCAAAGTAAGCAGCAAACTTACCATTAGGCGCAAGGCTTGGTCTAAATGGGTAGTCGTTAATAATAGGGGTTTGTTTACCCGTTTTTATATCAACAGCAAAGTAGTCAGCAAAAAAACCGCCATACATTACTTTTTCAAGATGAGCTAAATTTGAGTAACCTAATAATGAATCCGCGCGTTCAGTATTAAGTGCGACCTCAGGCATATTTGGTGTGCTTAACTGCACAACTTGTTGCGAGTTTACATGGTATACCGCCGTGTAATGTCGATTTTTATTATTTTCATTCCATTGCTGCTCTTCGCGAGGTTTAATTTGCGCATCGTTGTTGTGCCATACATTTAACCCTTTTTGGTCGCGAATAATCTCAAAGTCATACAGTGACGACTCATCGGTATATTCCTTTTGTTTAACTTTTGCAGCAAGCTTTGGGCGGTTTTCAAAGTACAAGCGTGTGCCATCTTCGGACCACGTTAATGTCGCGGTTTTACCCATTAACCATTCTGGGTTAGGTGACTGCACAGTGGTAAGCGTTTCGTTTTGCCAAAGCGTTAATTCGTATTGGCGGCGACGCTTATCATCGTTCACATAGTTACCTAAGGTAAATGCAACACTCTTATTGATTGGGTGCCAAGCTATTTTGCTGGCAACCACACCCGGCTCATCAATTAATGCCGTGCTGGTAAAATCATCGAGTGAAAACAAAGTAATTTGATTATTGTTACCATCCACATAGCTTTGGCTCACTAATAGCTGATCGCTGGTGGCGCTAATATCATAGGTGAAGGCACTTTCAAGAGTATGGGTGCGCTTATCATTTAAGTTGATGATAACCAGCGGGTAGCTTTTATCTTTTTTGTCAGCAGTAATAGCGCTATCGTTATCGGAGGTTTTATCATCCGTGTCGGTGCTTTCATTTTTGCGATAGGCAAGCCATTGGCCGTTATTAGCAAGTACGTAGTCTTTTACGTCATTAAAACGTTGTTGCTCACCGGTTTGGGTATTCACTAATACTAAGTTATTTTTTAAATCACTTTTTTTCTTAGTGGTTTCTTTTTCAAGTAGGGTAGGCACTTGGGTGAATGCGACCCAGTTCGCCATTTTGTTAATTGTAGGGCGAGTGCCTCGTTCTACCTCTGCAATAAGCTTATTGTTACTTAGCGAGTAGACTTGCCCAGTGGCATTGCCACGATAAGGAGTTGCACTTAAAGAGAGGATTTGACCATTTTCAGAAAGCTGTGTGCCTTTTGCAGATTTAAAATCAAATACATCTTTAAATTCTAATGGCTTATTTGCTAAGGCACTGGCGCTCGTTAAGCTGGTAATAAGTGCACAGCCTATAAGAGTGAGTTGTGTTTTCATTATAGATTCTCGTTTTTTAACATTATTTTATTGTAACGAGTTTTAATAACAATTCGAGTAGATACGATAAGTGGTAGCAAGGCAGAGATGAGAGGGGAAAAATGAATGGTAAAAGGTTAAAGGTCAAAGGTTAAAGGTCAAAGGTTAAAGGTGAAAGGTTTGATTTTCGGGCCACGGGATGCGAGGTGCTAAGTATCCGTAAAAAGTTAGGGAAGCGTACGTTTAATTGTGGTTTTCAATTTTTTACTTTTTGCTCTGTGTTCAAATTAATTTATAAAAAAGAACACAGAGTTTATGTGGAATTGATGATAGGAGAAGGTTAAAGAGTTTAATTTAATAATCTTGCTGGCAAGATTACCTAAAACCTTATAACCAAATTTTTTGTAATTCTGGCCATTGTTTTTCAAATTGCTCACTTGGGCGAGCACTAAAATTACTGCGCACAAACTGATTCATTTTACCTTCAACGTAGGCAAGCAAAAAGTTAGCTAGGGTTAACTCATCGCTTTGGAAGTTTTTACCTTCACGTAGCTTACGCTCTCTAAGAATTTGTTTAAATTGGGTTTCTAGTTTTTCAAATAAGCCCTGTACACGCTCACGAAGTCGCTCTTGTTCTCCTTGTAGAGCGTCGCCTGTTAATATACGAGTAATGCCAGGGTTTTTCTCAGCAAACGTTAGCAACAGTAATAGGGTATTGTATACGCGTGCTTTGCTTTCTTTTTCGTTATCTAAAATAAGATTAATACGTGATAGCAGGGTATCTTCAATAAATTCTATTAATCCTTCAAACATCCGCGCTTTGCTAGGAAAGTGGCGATAAAGAGCGGCTTCAGATACGCCAACTTCTGCGGCAAGTTTGGCTGTTGTAATACGCTGGCCAGGGCTGGTTTCTAACATTTGTGCGAGTGCTTGCAGTATTTGCTCTTTGCGATTACTTTTTTTTGTCGCAGGCATGAACATTCCTTTTTTAATAGTTATTTTTTCTACATCAATGTGCGATAACACAGCTACCGGCCTAGTGCTGCTACAGGCAGTAACCAGTGAGACGGTATTTTCACGTGTTACGGTGAAGCTCTGGTACTGCGCAAGCATTAAACTATATTAGCGAGATAAAATTACACTAAAAGGTCACAAGGCGTCATCATGTTAATGTTTTATTCAGTTTGTTTCCAGCCTTTTTATAATCGTTTGGCAAGCTGTTCGATCACTTTGATGGCTATTTCTGTTTTGCTGGTCTCAGGTAAATCGAGTTGTTCATTTTGCCAGTAAAGAGTGAGTGCGTTACGCTCTGAATTAAAGCCCAAATCACTTTGCGATACGTCGTTAGCACAAATCATATCGAGGTTTTTATTGGCTAGTTTCCCTTTAGCGTAATTAGCAACATTTTGCGTTTCTGCTGCAAAGCCGACAGTGTAAGGGCGGCTTTGTGTAAGGTTTGCCACCGCTGCTATAACGTCTGGGTTCTTAACTAAGCTAAGAGTGAGTTCATCACCTTGTTTTTTCATCTTTTGTGTGGCGATATTTGCTGCACGGTAATCGGCTACAGCAGCGCAGCCAATAAAGGCGTCTGATTGAGGAGCGTAATTGAGTGACTCTTGCAATAGTTGCTCAGCACTTTCTATATTAATTAAATTAACCCCTTGCGGTGCGGTAATGGTTACCGGGCCTGAAATTAAGTTAACTTGTGCGCCAAATGATAAAGCAGCTTGTGCTAGTGCATAGCCCATTTTTCCTGAGCTGTGGTTTGATATAAAACGCACCGGATCGAGAGGTTCTCGGGTTGGACCTGCGGTAATAGTAATGGTTTTACCCGCTAAGAGTTGTGGTTGCGCAGGTTCAGTGCATAAACTCACTAATTCATGCGGTTCAAGCATTCGCCCTGCACCTACATCACCACAGGCTTGCTCACCCTTACCAGGTCCCCAAACAGCAACGCCACGCGCCTTTAAAGTGGCTATATTAGCTTGCGTTGCAAGATGTGCGTACATTTGCTGATTCATTGCCGGCGCTATGGCTACTTTTGCAGGGGTTGCGAGCAATAACGTAGTGAGTAGGTCATCAGCAATGCCTGCGGCCATTTTTGCAATAATATTGCTGGTGGCAGGGGCAACTAAAATTAAATCAGCCCATTTGGCAAATTCAATATGTCCCATTGCAGCTTCTGCTGATGGGTCGAGTAATGAGTCAGACACCATTTCACCACTGACTGCTTGCATCGTTAGCGGGGTAATAAAATGCTTTGCTGATTCAGTCATTACAACTTTAACGTCACAACCATGGTCTTTTAAACGTCTTACGAGTTCGGCACATTTATAGGCTGCAATTCCACCGCTAATTCCCAGCACTATTTTTTTATTTGTTAAATTAATCATGGTTGTTCATCAATTTTATAAAATATGCTGGCTAAAATAACAAATCTTGAGCGTGACAGCTAAGATAAAATGCGTTTTATCGCGCTAATTTTTAATTTTGCATTACAGTTATATGATACTGACCGCTTTCAAGGATGAACGATGCAATTAACCTCTCTGCCTAATTCACTCAGACCGCGAGAAAAGCTGCTAGAAAAAGGCGCAAAGGCACTCTCTGATGCTGAACTATTGGCTATATTTTTACGTACTGGTTTACCCGGTATGAATGCGATAGAGCTGGCACAGCACCTGCTCAATGAAAATAAAACCCTGCATAATTTGTTTAATGCCAGCATAGATGAATTTTGTGCGCAAAAAGGGCTAGGAACAGCTAAATATGTACAGCTACAAGCGGTACTTGAGCTGAGTCAACGTTATATGCAAGAAGGCTTTGTTCGCGATGCCGTTTTTAACTCCCCTCAAGCTGTATACGACTATTTAACCTTGCAAATGCGAGGGCTGCAGCAGGAGGTGTTTATGGTGTTGTATCTTGATAGCCAAAATCGTTTATTGAAAGATGAAATCTTATTTTATGGTACGATTAACGCAGCCAGTGTGTATCCCCGTGAAGTAGTCAAAGCAGCGTTAAAAAATAATGCGGCAGCGGTTATTTTTTCACATAATCACCCAAGTGGTATTGCAGAACCGAGTCAGGCCGATAAGCTAATTACCAATAAATTATGCCAAGCACTGCAATTAGTCGACATAAATGTGTTGGATCATATTATTATTGGTGGTGAAAATTGTGTTTCGTTTGCTGAACGGGGACTTATTTAAGTTTATCGCTCGCAGATATGTGCTAAAAATGAGCGGTTTAGTGTGTTTTGGCAAATTAGTTTAATTTAAATGCAGTTTTTACTTTCCCTAAGGGCATTCGATCTTTATAATTAGCCGCTATAAAATTTACACATGAGCTGGTTGGATAAGATCAGTATTTGATCTTTGCCTGTAAAAGCTGTATAAAGAGCGCCCTTCGATTTATCTCTAGGGCACAAATACATGGCCTTAGGGAAAAATTAAGCTCGAGCGAAGTTATTGGAGATATATAGACATGTCTAAAGTATGTCAAGTTACAGGTAAGCGTCCAGCGGTTGGTAACCACCGTTCACACGCGAGAAACGCGACTAAACGTCGTTTCCTACCTAACCTACAAACACACCGTTTTTGGGTTGAAAGTGAAAAACGTTTTGTAACATTACGCACTACTACTAAAGGTATGCGTATTATCGATAAAAAAGGCATTGACACGGTTCTTACAGAAATCCGTGCTCGTGGCGAAAAAGTTTAAGGAACTGAATTATGCGCGATAAGATCCGTTTAGTTTCAACTGCTGGTACTGGTTTTTTCTACACTACCGACAAGAACAAGCGTAACATGCCTGAAAAAATGGAAATCAAAAAGTTCGATCCTAAGGCTCGTAAACATGTGATTTTCAAAGAAGCTAAAATCAAGTAATTTAGTTTTCTTTCAGAAATGTAAAAACCCAGCTTATGCTGGGTTTTTTGTTTTTAAATCCACTCTGTTAGCTACCGAAAATATACCTACCGTAATAATGTCCATCTAATACCAATTCGCAATAATACTTAATCATTTTACAGGACTAAACGTGTCGCTATCTGCGTTAAAAAATTCTCATTTAGAACAACTAAATAGCAATTTTTTTGCCTTGCTATCAACACGTTTTTTCATCTTCAAAATAGACCACTTAATTAAGCGAATGGGTATAACCAAAGAGAACATAAAGAGTATGGGCATTAAATGACTTTACGGACTAAGCAGTTGAGTGTTGTGTATTTAGAGTGAGATTGTGGGGCATGTAAGCACACCTAATGAGGAAGTGGGTGTTTTACTATGACTTCACTAGGGTGTGAGCTGTAAGTAGCCCTAGGGCTACTTACAGTGCGATATTTATACTTTAAAGTTCTCTACTGATATTCTTAGTTCTTCGGCTAACTTAGCCACTTCTGAACTTGAAATATTAGTTTGTACAGCACCTTCTGCTGTTTGCTCGGCGATAGCAACAATAGACTCTAAGCGTTCACTGATCTCTTGTGACACTTGTTGTTGCTCTTGTGCTGCTGTTGATATCTCTTCACTGACATTGTGCGCTTGTGATACCGCAAGGGTAATTGAATCCAGCGCACTATTGGCTAAGTCACTTTGTTCAACACACGAAACGGCACGTTCTTTACCTTTTTCCATTGCCTTAACTGCTTCTTCAGCGCCAGACTGTAGTGATTCAATCATAGATTGAATTTCTTGGGTCGACTCTTGTGTTTTACTTGCAAGTGATCTTACTTCATCAGCTACCACGGCAAACCCTCTACCGTATTCTCCGGCACGCGCTGCCTCAATGGCCGCATTAAGTGCAAGTAAGTTAGTTTGTTCTGCAATGCCACGAATAACGTCTAAAATACTACCAATTGATGCGCTATCTTTGTGTAGTTTATTAATAACACTTGATGCTTCATCGACTTCGTAAGCGAGTTGTTCAATGGTTGCTTTGTTTTGATTTGAAATGCCTTTAACACGTTCAGCTTCTTTATCGGCATTTTTAATTTCACTCAGTGCTTGTTGTGCACTGTTACTTACAGTTTGTGAAGTACTGCTCATTTCAGTGGTTGCGGTTGCAGCTTGCTCTACTTGCGCTTGTTGATTACTAATCGCTTTGCTTGATTCACCGGTAATTGTTGAAGTTTGCTCAGAAGCGGCTGCAAGTTGTGTTGAACGTGAAATAATACCGGTAATTAAGCTACGTAAGCTATCAATTAAGGTATTACAGCTTTTCGACAATTCACCAAACTCATCTTTTGCGCTGTCATCTAAGCGTTGAGTCATATCACCACTGGCAACAATATCTAAAATGCGGTTAACTTCTGCTAATGGCTTAGTAATACGGTTAACAGTAATGATGGCTACAAGCACAGCGATAATAGTCGCAATGATCATGCCTATCCAAGTCCATAAATTAGCTGAGTTTACATCGCTGCGTACGCCTTCTTGCAAAGTAAATGCAACGCCGCTGGCTTGTAATACTAATTCGTCTATTTGGCTAAGTGCTGTTTTAGTGGCTTTTTCAGACTCTTCTAATTCACGCTCAGTTGTGCTGATTGCATCAATAAGGCGCTTTTTATTCGCTGAAAGGCTATCGTTGCCTAAGATATTGCTCTCAAGTGTATCTACATAACCTTTTAAGTCGTTAAACAAGCTGCTGTGGCTTTGCTCTATCGCAGGTTGTATTAATGCAACAGTACGAACCACTTCTTCAAAGTAATACACTTGTTCATTTTTAATAATATCGAGCGTGTTAAGTGTTTTCACAGTTAACATGTCGGTGCTACTGGTAACCACAGACATAAAGTTATTTTCAAGGTTATTAGCTGCTTGATAAGCACGAGGGTAGTTATCTTCTAAGCCATCAATATCAATAATATCAAGAACCATAGAGTTGGCATCTTCTGCAGCAAGCTCAACGGTTTCTAATTGCGCTTTGAGCTTTTTGTTAAGCACTAACTGAGTGTTTTTATCTTTAAGTAGGCTCTCTATAATGTTTAAAAAGCTTAAGTAGGTTTTTTCAACTTCAAGGCTGCTCTTATTTAATTGCGGATCATCTTTTACGACCTGTTGCAGCTCGCGATGTAAGCTATCAAATAACTGCTTTTGTTCTTCTATCTGTGCTTTTATTGGTGCTAGCTCTTGAGCTGACGAAGTATGAAAGCTGGCTTGAGCAGCCTTACTCATCAAAATAAATTCAGCTTGTAATTGAGCGCTCTTGTTTAATGCCGGAAGCGATAGTTGATTAACTTTTTGAGTTGAACGATCTATATTTGCTATTTTTATTAAAGAGTTACCGCCAATAATTAAAAGTAATGAAGTGATAAATATAAAACCACCCCAAATACGTTGACTCACTGTTAGATTCATATGGTTTTCCATTCAAAAATACGTCTATTAAAACTTATCGGCGCTTTCAACAATAAGTTAAGTAATTAAAAATAATTAATTTTTACTGTTAATAGTTAGTTGCTAAATTTACCGTGAAACTACATCACACGCTAAGAATGCATAATTAAACTATTCGATTATGGATATAAAATAATAAAAGGCAATTTTACTCATCATCAATTTGATTATGAGAGTGTTGCTATTTTTTACACACTGTTGTGAATAGTTTGTAATTATACGATTTAACATGCACTCTTAAACTTAACAGATGTATTAACTTTTTTCAGTTTATTTAGACAAAAGTTGTGATTTTTCTGAAAATTTTTGTTTGCTTTGTAAATCTATTAAGGTCATTGAGCCGCCCCAAACGCAACCAGTGTCTAGTGCGTATAGGTGTTTGTAGGGAGTTTGTCCTTCAAGAGCTGCCCAATGTCCAAAAATAAGGTCATGTTGAGCATTCACTATTTTAGGATGAGAAAACCAAGGGATTAATGATGAGGAATTTGTTGTTGCTTCTTTTGCATTAAAATTAAGCAAGTTATCAGGCGTAATAAAGCGCATGCGGGTGAAATAATTAACGATATACCGAAATTTAGCAGCGTCATCATGTTGCTCACTCCATTTGAGTGGATGAGGCTGATACATGTTTTTTAAGAAGAACTGAGCGTTATCAGCACCATAGCATTGCTGCGCAAATTGAGCGTGCTTAATGGCTTGCTCGCACGACCAGTCAGGGTTTAGCCCCGCGTGTGAAATAAAGCAGTCATATTGCTCTAGATAAAGAGCTAAAGGTTGAGTTTGTAAAAACGCGATGTAGTCGGGGAGTTTGCTACTGTTGAACAGTGTCGTTAGTTTGTCTTTGGGATTAGGGGCAACATTATTTAAATAACAGGCAATCATATGCAAGTCGTGATTGCCTAATGTAACACTAACACTATCTTGGTGCTGATAAATATAATCAAGGCACGCTTTGGAGTCTGGGCCGCGAGCAACAATATCACCCACTAGGTAGAGATGATCTTTGCTAGGGTTAAAGTCGACTTGCTTTAACAATAAATTAAATTCGTTAAAGCAGCCTTGTAAATCACCTATTGCGTAGTCGGCCATTAGATGCTGTTTTTTATCAGTGTAAGATATTAGGGCAAGCTAAACGGAACACATTTATGGGTGCTTCAAACTCAGCACCAAACTCGTTTCGTAAAGTGTAATGCCCTTGCATGGTGCCTACGGGAGTATCTAATATTGCACCACTGGTGTATTTGTAACTTTCACCTGGGGCTATATCTGGGGTTTCACCTACCACACCTTCGCCTTGCACTTCTACTTCTTTACCATTGGCATCGGTAATTAACCAATAGCGGCTAAGTAGTTTTGCACTACATAAACTGTGGTTTTTTATAGTAACGGAGTAAGCAAATACAAATTTATCAAGTTCAGGTTGCGATTGCTCTTCTACATAAAATGTTTCTACAGATACCTTTACAGGTGATCCCATATTACTGCTTGTTGTCATAAATCCAGTTAGCTATATCAATAAATTGTTGTAACGACAGGCTCTCAGCACGCAGGGTAATATCAATGCCAATGCTGGTTAACTCTTCAGCGGTTAAAAGGTTGCCTAGGCTGTTGCGCAGTGTTTTACGACGTTGATTAAACGCTTCTAAACAGACTGTATTTAATATTTTAACGCTCTTAGCTGTGCGCTGCTCTGCCTTTTTGGGGATTAAGCGAATAACCGCAGAATCTACTTTAGGTGCAGGTTTAAAGCACTCTGGTGGTACTTCTACTACAGGCATCGCATTGCAGTAGTATTGAGTCATTACACTCAAGCGGCCAAAGGTTTTGCTGCCTGGGCCTGCAACCATGCGTTTTACCACTTCTTTTTGCAGCATAAAGTGCATGTGCTCAATATGATCGGCAAATTCAAAAAGATGAAACAACAAAGGAGTAGAAATGTTGTACGGTAGGTTACCAAATACTTTTAGCTTTTTGTCGTCTTTAACTAGGCTTGCAAAATCAAACTTCATTGCATCGCCTTGGTTTACGGTTAATTTAGGCCCTAAAAAAGGGTGCTCAATTAAACGTTGGGCTAAATCTTTATCTAGCTCAACAACCGTTAAATGGCCGCTTAAATCGGCTACAGGCTCAGTAATAGCGCCTAGGCCTGGGCCAATTTCTACTAAATTATCTTGCGGCTTGGGATCTATAGCGGTGACGATTTTATCGATAATTGATTCATCGAATAAAAAGTTTTGGCCAAAACGTTTACGGGCGCGGTGTCCTAAGTGTACTTTATCGGTCATTGATTCTGTGCTTTTTCATGGGCGAGCTTAATTGCTTCGCGGATCGCTAATTCAAAACTGCCAACATCAGCATCACCGGTACCGGCTAAATCAAGCGCAGTACCGTGGTCGACTGAAGTGCGGATAAATGGAAGGCCGAGAGTTATATTCACAGACTTACCAAATCCTTTGTATTTTAGCACAGGTAATCCCTGATCGTGATACATAGCCAACACTGCATCAGCTTCATTTAGGTATTTATCTTGAAATAACGTATCAGCTGGTAAAGGCCCGATTAAGTTCATCCCCTCAGCTCTTAGTATGTCAAGTGTAGGCGTAATCGTGTCGATTTCTTCGCGGCCTAAATGGCCATCTTCACCAGCGTGCGGGTTTAAGCCACAGACTAAAATACGTGGTTGCTCAATACCAAACTTAGTTTTTAAGTCATGATTAAGAATATTTGCCACTTTAACTAGTCGCTCTTGGGTAATCGCACGAGAGACATAAGCAAGCGGAATATGTGTTGTTACTAGTGCAACTCGCAGACCTTCTGTGGCTAATAACATAACAACATCAGCAGTGCCCGACTGCTGAGCAAAGTACTCAGTGTGGCCACTAAAAGAAATACCGGCTTGGTTAATAATACCTTTATGAACAGGGCCAGTAACAACGGCATCAAAAGTGCCGTCCATATTTTTTTCACTAGCAATACGTAGAGTGTCTAATACGTATTGACCGTTTGCGTCATTCAGTACACCCAGCTCAACCGGCTCGGCTAAATCAATCTGTTTTATGTATAAGCTGCCAGCAGCAGTAGGCATGGCTTCAGCGCTTTCATCAAATTCAATTAATTTAATGTTTAAACCTAAATGTTTAGCGCGCTGCTTTAGTAGCGAAGCATCTGCAATCGCTACTAGTTGTGCATCCCAGCTGTGCTGTGCCAATTTTAATAGCAAGTCAGGGCCAATGCCTGCAGGCTCGCCAGGGGTTACCGCAATTCTTAAGGTCATAATTATTCGTCTATTGGGAAAATTTCAACATGGGCTTGTTCGCGCATTTCTTGCTGCCAGTTAAAGCTTTCTTCTTTAAATTTACGATTAAACAACATGCCATGTGCACGATTACGTTTAGCTTGCTCAGTTTTGTCTGCAACACGTTTGTCTAGTAATTGCACAATGTGCCAGCCAAACTGGCTTCTAAATGGTTCACTGATTTCGTTTTGATCAAGAGATAGTAATGTATCTCTAAACGCAGGCACGTAAGTAGTTGGATCAGTCCAATCGTATTGTCCGCCTTTAAGTGCTGAGCCTGGATCTTGCGAGTGTTCTTTAGCTAGTTCTGCAAAGTCAGCATTACCGGCGCGTAAATCTTTAACAAAGCCAGCTAACATAGTGCGGGCTTTTTCTTCGCTTAAAATAATTGAAGGCTTAATAAGGATGTGGCGAGATTTAATTTCTGTGGTTTCTACTACTTGGCGGCCACGCACGTCTTGTACTTTAATGATGTGGAAACCCGCACCAGAGCGAAGTGGACCAATAATCGCATCTTTCTTTTCACCTTTTACAGCTTCTGCGAATAGTGATGGCATTTCGTTAATGCCCATCCAACCTAACTGACCACCCTCAAGGGCTTTTGAACCACTTGATGAAGAAATAGCAATACGCTTAAACTCTTGGCCGTCTTGTAGTAGTTCAATTACTTTGTCTGCACGTGTTTTTGCAGAGCTTACGTCGTCTGCACTTGCACCGCTTGGAATATCGATAAGAATATGACCAATATCGTATTCTTCGGCGTTTTGGCCTTGGCTATCCATAATTTTTAGCAAGTTATCAATTTCTTGGTCGCTTACATATATACGGCGGTCTACGTTTGCACGCGTGACTTGTTGGGTGGTTATTTCTTTACGTATTTCTTCGCGGTAAGCTTGAAAGCTTTCACCCGACGCTTCAATGGTACGACGTAAGTCAGCAATCGTACCGCCTTGCTCTTTGGCCATGTTAGCGAGTGTTTGGTCAAGCTGACTATCTGATATCTCTAAGCCCATACGCTCAGCCATTTGCATCATTAGTGTTTGATTAACTAAGCGCTCAATTGCTTGTACACGAAGTGTTTCGTCTTTTGGCAGCTGTTGGTCTTGTTCTTCTGCTTGTTTTTTAACACGATCAACAATGGTGTCAACTTCACTTTTTAAAATAACGCCTTGGTTTACAATACCAATTACTTTGTCTATTTCGACCGGAGCGGCGAATGCACTTTGGCATAAGCTAAACGTTAAAACTGCTGATGTTAATAATTTTTTTAAATTCATATTCTTTTTACTACTCTTACTAATAGTACTGTTGTAATGCTAAATGCGGCTAGATTGATATAGTTATTTGTAAATTTTTACTATACAAAATGCAGTTTAGTCATTAAGAAAATACGGCCTACGATAACCAAAAATACCTTGTTGTAATAATTTTTGAGCATCATAACGGCTTTTACTACCAAGCCCTTTTAATACAAAATTCAAACGAATGCTCGAATCAAAAGTGGCTTGGGGTTGCCCAATTGACTGATTTAAATCAGTTTCAATTTGACGATGGCCAGTAATTTGGAACGCCCAACAGCACGATTCATACTGTAATCCACTAAATACTTCAATACTGCGGTTATTATCAAGATCGCGATGGTAACTTGCAATAAATTGCCATTCGT
This sequence comes from Pseudoalteromonas sp. DL-6, assembly GCF_004328665.1. Taxonomy (NCBI): domain Bacteria; kingdom Pseudomonadati; phylum Pseudomonadota; class Gammaproteobacteria; order Alteromonadales; family Pseudoalteromonadaceae; genus Pseudoalteromonas; species Pseudoalteromonas sp. DL-6. Next base: position 2,817,697 of record NZ_CP019770.1, on the reverse strand, counting down.
CACTAATAGGGATGCTTGTAAATAAGCCCGCTTGTTCGATTGTATTTCCTGAGACATCATTTGCATAGCGATGGTTCAATTGAACCAGCTGATTATCGTCACCTTTATAGTCTAAGGTTAAATTTGACTGGATAATTTGCTTGCCATCCGTGTCGTACTGAATACCACCGGATAAATACCAGCGGCGGTGCCAATGTAACATGGTTTGCGCTGCAAACAAGGCATTGTAGTTACTGTCGCTGTTAAGCCCTTGCTCTGTGGGCTTGGCTGAGTCACTTAAATAAAATATTTGGCCTGCGCTGAAGTTAAATACTTCTTCATTTTTATTATCAAATAAACGGGTGGTTGCCCCAAGCGTAAACTGATTCGCAGCGGCAATTCGGTCAACACTTGAAAAACGCGCATCTCTAAATAAGCCAAAAAAGTCGTCTTGTAATTTAGTGGTATCGTACAAGCCAATATCAGACTGATCTTTATTAGGTGTATATAAATACTGAATTTGTGGTTCTAAGGTTTGAATACCATCGTCGATAAAAATTGAGGTATCACGCTCAAAGTTAAGCTGAGAATATAAGCGCACTTTTGGCAATGTACGCGAGACAGTCTCGCTATATTGAGTGCCTTGTAAGTCGCCGTCTTGTTTATAGTTAGTTTGTAGCAAGCTTACTTCAGATAAAAACGACCAGGCATATTCTTTGTAATCAAAGCGTGCTTTAGGTTCTATATGAACGCGAGTTGCTTGGTCAATCACCGCTGAGCTATTAGTAAAGTGGCTTAGCTCGCCTGAAACACTAAAATCGAAGTAATCAATTTTCCACGGCGTAGTTTGTGTAAAGCTAACTTGAGGTAAGGCTGTATATGATTCTAGGTGGTCACCGAGTACTTCAAAGTTTTGTATTTTTATATCGGTACGCCACATCTCGCCCATATGAGTCAGTGAGCCGGTACGATAAAGCTGAGTATCGGTTTTACTTGCATAGGTTGAGTTTAAATCAGTCAGGTAGTTATCATCACTGACATTGGTAATATCAATACTGGCTCGCCAGTCTTCGCCTATATAGCTTTTTTGTTGCCAATGAAACAAGAAACGCTCGTCTAGCTCTGGCTCTGAATCATCTTTATTTAGGTATTCTACAGCCACTAGGCCTTGGTGCTCTGGGGTTAAATATCTAAATTCAGTTTGTAACTGTAGCCCCTTGCGTGACATATAACGCGGGGTAATGGTTGCATCATAGTTTGGAGCAATGTTCCAATAGTAAGGCGTAATTGTTTCTAACCCATAGCGATCTGAACTTGAAAAGCTGGGCGTTAATAAACCTGATTTACGGCGCTCATCAAGTGGGAAAGTAAAATAAGGTAAATAGAGTACTGGCGTGTCTAAAATACGTAGCACCGCATTGTAGGTCTCGCCCCAGCCCTCTTCACGAGATAAATTAATCTCATCAGCTTCAATAGCCCACACTGGCGTATTTCCAGGACAAGCAGTAAAGCTTGCATTCATCAGCATTAAGCCAGACTCATCAATGGTGAGTTTTTCCGCACCGCCTTTGCCTTGCTGTTGTGTTAGGCTGTATTGTGCGCCTAATAAGCTAAATGATGAGTTGTTTAAATCAGCGTTTAAGCCCGCACTTTGTACGTGGCTTACATAATCGCGGTAGGTAATTGGGCCGGTAGCATTGAGTAGGCCGCGTTGTTTATCAATCAGTGCTGATTGTGCGGACAAACTCATGTTAACGGTGTTAATATCAACATTGCCAGTAAATTCAGCGCTTTGTGTGCCTAAAAGCTCAACGTCATCAGCGCTGATATCAACCGTTCCAAGCTCAAGGCCAGCTAGCGGTTGCCAAGCTCTGGTTTGCATTGAAGTGCCACAAAAATTGTGTGTCAGTTCAGTTTCGGCAAGCGATGGTGCGCTCAGTACGCTTAGCATCAAAATGCCCCAGGTTTTGCTCATTTATCGACCTTTATGCTCTGTGATTAGTTACAAGCTATACATAATAAAGGAAAACAATGGCAAAGTAATTAGTGAAAAATAGATAGCTTATAAAATGACACGCTTTGAGAGTTTACAACAGTTTATTAATACTCACTTTAGTGAGCAATCCTGCGCGCTTAATGCAATAACCGCAGATGCCAGTTTTCGCCGTTACTACAGATTAAATGCTGAAAATAAAAGCTTTATTGTGATGGACTCCGATCCAAAAAAAGTTAACAACGTCCCTTATATTGCATTAAATAAGGTGTTTTCTGAGCAGGGTTTTTTATTACCATCCATTATTTATAGTGACGAGCAACAAGGTTTTTTTATTTTAAGTGATTTGGGCAGCACCCATTTAGCTGACTTGCTTGATGATGCCAATCGCAGTGAGTATTACCAGCAGCTGATCAGTTTAAGTGCCAAGTGGTCTAAAACGCCAAAAGCACCGGCAATGAACCCGTACGACAGTGATTTTATTGCACTTGAGTTGGATATTTTTAAAAATTGGTTAGTTAATGATTTTATTAGTGCAGAGCTCAGCACTGAGCAACAAAATATTTGGCAAACAAGCACTACGCTGTTAATCAATACACTGCTTGAACAACCTATAGTGACTATGCACCGTGATTACCATAGTCGTAATATTATGCGTTGCGAGCAGCAATGGGCAATTATTGATTATCAAGACGCGGTACAAGGCCCATTATGTTATGACTTGGTCTCGCTTTTAAGAGATTGTTACTTTAAGTTGCCTAATGACGAGCTTACTCACTTACTTGAGTTTGGCTATGACGAATTTAAGCGCCAAGGCTTAATAACTAATGAGTCATTTGCACAATTTAAGTATTGGTTTGATTTAACCGGCTTGCAGCGCCATTTAAAAGCGGCGGGTATTTTTTGTCGCTTGTACCTACGTGATGGCAAAAAAGGTTACTTAGCGAATATACTTCCTACGCTTGAATACGTAATAGAGGTAGCGGCACAATATCCGGAGCTTTGCGGCTTATCAGATTGGATAAAAAATTACGTGATACTAAAAGTACAGCAGCGGTTAAAAGAGGAACAATTATGAAGGCGATGATTTTAGCTGCTGGACGCGGTAAACGTATGATGCCGCTCACCGCACAGCTGCCAAAACCTATGTTATGTGTGGCAGGTAAGCCACTTATTGAACATCATATTATGCGCTTAAAAGCGGCTGGCATTAGCCAAATTGTGATTAACCTTGCGTGGCAAGGAGATAAAATAAAAGCCTATTTTGCAGATGGCAGTGCATGGGGGGTAACCATAACCTATAGCCAAGAGGTGACTGGCGGGCTTGAAACTGCAGGCGGTATTATTCAAGCACTTCCTTTATTAGGTGAGTCATTTATTGTTATTAATGGTGATGTTTACAGCGACTACGATATTAGTGCATTAATGCAGCTGCATTTACAGCCAAAAGAAGCGCACATTGTATTGGTTGAAAATCCTGCGCATAACCCAGAGGGTGATTTTACCCTAAGCCACTTACCTAATAGTGAACAGCGCTATACATTTTCTGGAATTGGCCGTTACCAGGCTGATTTCTTTGAAGGGCTGGCCCTAGGTATCCGCCCGTTAGGGCCTTTACTGCGTGAAAAATTAAATGAACATTTAGTCTCCACTGAACTCTATATTGGCCAATGGGACGATATAGGCACACCAGAGCGTTTATCGACTCTTAACCAACAATTAGCGCCATAAGCTAAATATAAAACACTAGAGGTAAGTTTTAAAATGTGGGGAAAAATTCTCGGTTTCTGTTTTGGTTTTATGTTTGGCAAAATATTTGGCGCCATTTTAGGCTTATACCTAGGTCATATGTTTGATAAAAGCCTAAAGAAAGACTTTGATCAGGCTGGCGGCTTCTCTAACCTTTTTAAGGGCGATGATGTTAACGAACGCCAAGCACTGTTTTTTTCTAGCTGCTTTGCAGTAATGGGGCATATTGCCAAGTCAAATGGACGAATAAGTGAAACCCATATTAAAGCTGCGACGCTATTTATGGATGAAATGGGCTTAAAAGGCGAAGAACGCCGTGAAGCTCAACAAGCGTTTCAATCAGGTAAAGATAGCGACTTTTCTCTCAAAGACACGGTTTATGACTTTAAAGAACGCTTTGCTAAACGTTACGATTTACTGCAGTTATTTTTAGAAATTCAAATACAAATGGCGTTTTCTGATGGGGTACTTGCCGCACAAGAAAAGCAATTATTACAAGAAGTCAGTAAGCAGTTGGGTGTATCTAAAGCGCACTTTGCGTTTGTGCTAAAACGTTACCAAGCTGAGTTTAATTTTAGGCAGCAACAACAGCGCTTTAGACAGCAGCAAAGTCAAAGTAGTAGTTACCGAGAAGGCTCAGGGCATCATGTTCCGCCAAGTAATGATATGAATCGCTCGCAGGCATTGGCCTTATTGGGATTAAATAAAGACGCGTCGCAACGTGATATTAAAGTAGCGTACCGAAAGCTTATGGCTCAGCACCATCCTGATAAACTGGTATCGCAAGGTTTACCTAAGCATATGATGGAAGTCGCGGTTAAAAAAAGTCAAGATATTCAAGCTGCTTACGAGTATTTAAAAAAGGCGGCGTAAAAAACCGTCTATTTCTTTGCTCAAGCGTGCATGTTGCTGCGGCGCGTCGCGCAATCCAAATAGCTGGCGCTGGCGGTAATCAAACTTTGCATTACGGTTAACCCAACGCTGACGGTTTTTAAGGTTCATTAAAATATCGTTATGATCGCCTGAAAAATAAATATCTAATAACGCAGGTGTCACTAAAGAGGTGGTTTGGCTCAAACGCGCATTACGCTGTGAATTTGGTAAAAAGCTACTTAAACTAATAAATGCATTGATCTGTAAATCTGAAAAATCAGCATAGTGCTCCATTAATACTCCCGCACTGGTTCCTTGAGCAATAACCACGATATCATTCGAGGCTTCACTCGCTTGCTGATAGAGGGCCTCATAGCGAGCAATTAAATTTGTTTTGTAGTTATCTAATACGTCAACATTGACCTGCTCAATATAATCAACATGATGAGGCGGCTCAGTTGGCGTGCTGTTATCTGCTGCAGCCGGTTGATTATTTGCCTCGCTGCTCTGCTCAGCAGCTTGCCAATTAATATCGGGCACCGTCATAGCGTAAGTGCTATAGCCATGGTTATTTAACTCTTTGCGCAAAAAGTTCATGCCAGAATTGTTTGTAGGGCTCGATTGCCAGTCGGGTATTAGAATCACCACACCTCTAAAATCAGCACTCATGTATTCACGATGTAAGGTTAAAAATGGGGTGTCGCCAAGCTCAATGGTTTTAATTTCATCCCCTGGTGCCAAGCGTTTAATATCATTTTCAATAATAGTTGAGTGGGCTGTAGGGGCTATATGTTCTACAGCATATGTTTGCCAATGCATTAATATGCAAACAGCTAACAATGCATACAGTGACATTTTTATAAATTGCGCAACAACCATAATAAACTCAAACAATAAAGATTATTTAGGTATCGGCGCGAGGCTATAAAAGTTTAGCTATTTGCGTATTTATTTAAAACTCGGGGTCAGCTTCAAACGTGAGTACTTGCTCTGTAACAGGATGCTTTAGTTGCAGCATTTGTGCATGCAGCTGTAATCGAGGTGCCGCAGAAAGTGCGTCTTTGTGGGCATATAAACGATCGCCTAAAATAGGGTGGCCTAAGCTTAACATATGCACTCGCAATTGGTGGGAACGCCCTGTTATGGGAGTCAGCTCTACACGGGTTGCCTGTGCTTCGCGCTCAAGCACTTTAAAATGAGTAAGCGAGGGCTTGCCATTGTCGTGATCAACCATTTGCTTAGGACGGTTCGGCCAATCACAAATAAGCGGTAAGTCAACTGAGCCGGTTTCACTTTCAAGTTGCCCATAAACTCGCGCAATGTAACGCTTTGCCGTTTCACGCTCTTGAAATTGCATACTTAAATGGCGGTGAGCGGCTTTGTTCATTGCCAAGCAAAGTATCCCTGAGGTAGCCATATCTAAACGGTGAACAATTTTAGCCGTAGGAAAAACACGGTTGACGCGATTAATTAAGCTATCGGCATGTTTTGGGTCTTTACCTGGTACGGTGAGTAACTCGCTGGGCTTATTTACAATAAGTAAATCATCGTCTTGAAACAGTATAGTTAAATACGGGCTCATAGGGGGATTGTAATTAACTAACACGGCAGACCTCAGTGATTTTGAAGTGCGCTATTTTAGTGGAGCGAGCGCAAAGGCTCAAGTAAAAAGCGCGATATAAATATCGCGCTTTTTTCAATACACACGCTAGTTAATCTTTAACTAACGACTGACAGCTTATAGCTCAAAGCTAGATCCCTTAGTGAGAAACCACAATTAAACGAATGGCATCGAGTTTTAACTGCGCTTTTTCAATATGTGCGGTTAGCTCATTGCGTTGTTTATCGTAAAAAGTAATTTCTTCTTGGCGAATATTTGGGTTTATTTGTTTAAGTGCCTCTAAACGCTGCTGCTCTTCACTCAACGATGTTTGCATTTTAGCTAATGACTCTGCACGAATAACATCTAGCTTTTGTTGCGCCATGTCTTTTGCTGTGTTGATCATCGGATGAACCGCACTTTGTAATGCTCCGGCTAATTTACTTGCTGTTTGACGGCCTACCGCAGATAACTGTTGATTAAAGCCATCAAAGCCAACGTTTTCGCCTAAGTTATTACTGCTCTTATCGAGTAAAATACGAATAGGCGTAGGCGGTAAAAAGCGGCCCACTTGCAGTACTTTTGGTGCCATTGCTTCGGCAACAAATATTAGCTCAACAAAGAATGTTCCTGGTGGTAACTTTTTATTTTTAAGTAACGCCACTGACGCACTACCAAAGTCATCATCGCAAATCATGTCCATAGTGCCTTGCACCATAGGATGATCCCAGCTAATAAAGTGCACATCTTCTTGCGAAAGAGCAGTATCACGGTCAAAGGTCACCGTCATGCCATCTTCTTTTAAAGCTGGGAATGAGGCATTAAGCATATGCTCAGTGGGCTTTAAAATTATGGTGTTTTCACCTTTATCTTCTTGGCTTACACCAAAGGTGTCGAACACATTGATCATGTAACTTGGTAGCTCAAACTGATTATCGAGTTTTTCAATGTCAGCCACAAGTGAATCAGCAGCGCCTTGCCCTGATGAATGCAGTTCTAGTAGGCGATCTCGACCACTTTCCATTTGCTTACGTAATACTGCATTCTTTTGTGCCACTTGCTCAAGTAATGGGTCTAGCTCGTCTTCGTCACAGTTATGAGCTGCAATGTACTCAAGTAAATCTTCGCTAAACTCTTTATACAATAACTGCCCTGTGGTTGAAGTGCTTTCAAATGCATCTAGGCCTTCATTGTACCAACGCAATAATACTTCCTGTGCCGTGTTCTCAAAGTAAGGCACATGAATGTTTACATCTTGTGTTTGTCCTATACGGTCTAAGCGACCAATACGTTGCTCAAGTAAATCTGGGTTCAGTGGTAAATCAAACAACACTAAGTGGTGTGAGAATTGGAAGTTACGGCCTTCTGAACCAATTTCTGAACACAGTAATATTTGAGCATTATCGTATTCATCGGCAAAGAATGCGGCGGCGCGGTCACGTTCAATTATCGACATACCTTCATGGAACACAGAGGCTTTAATTGCTTCGCGTTCACGTAATATTTGCTCAAGGCTGATTGCTGTTTCGGCTTTAGCACAAATAAGAAGTACTTTTTCACGTTTGAGTGTTTTTAGCGTTTCGATTAGCCAATCGACACGGGGGTCAAATAAACCCCAGCTGGCGCTTTCACCTTCAAACTCTTGAAATATTTTTTCAGGGAAAAGTGCACGTTGCGCACTGAGTTCAGCATTTTGAATGCCGCTCATATTACCTAGTACAGTCATTGCTGTTTTGTATTGCTTAGGTAAAGCCATAGGGTAGGCGTGTAATTTACGACTTGGGTAACCATCAATACCACTGCGACTATTTCTAAATAAGATGCGCCCAGTACCGTGACGGTCTAAAAGCATATTTAAAATTTCTTTACGTGCTTCAAGGTCGCCTTGTTGTGCTGTTTCAAGAATATCGGTGATATCCGTTTCTTTTAATAGCTCAATCAAGGTTGCTTTAGCGTTATCATCTAATGCTTGCTCTTGCAGTAGTTGGTTAGCAGCTTCGGCTACATCTTTGTAGTTTGCTTCTTCTTCTTTAAATACGTCGTAGTCGTAAAAGCGATCTGGATCGAGCAGTTGTAAGCGTGCAAAGTGGCTACGATGACCCAGTTGGTCTGGCGTTGCTGTTAATAAAATTAACCCCGGAATGTCTTGGCTCAGCTCAGCCATACGTTGGTATTCGGCGCTGGGTTTATTGTTGTTAATGCTTAAATGATGGGCTTCATCAATGACTAATAAGTCCCAGTCGGCCAACGTAGCTTGTTCAAACCAACGTTTTTTCTTAGTTAAAAACTCAAGGCTGGTAAGCACCAGTTGCTCGGTATCAAATACGTTAGGTGAATCAGCAAACGCTTCGTCGCAGCGCTCTTCATCAAAAATAGAAAAACGTAAATTAAAACGGCGTAGCATTTCTACTAACCATTGGTGCTGCAAGTTCTCAGGTACCACAATAAGCACACGGCTGGCGCGACCAGTAATAATTTGTTGATGTAAAATCATGCCAGCTTCGATGGTTTTACCCAAACCGACTTCATCAGAAAGTAATACACGTGGCGCAAAACGTTTACCTACTTCTTGAGCAATATAAAGCTGATGCGGAATAAGGTTGGCACGTTGGCCAATTAAACCTTTAATAGGTGACTGTTGGCGTTCAAATTGATGTAACCAAGTTTGGTAGCGCAAAGTGTACCGGTCAAAACGGTCTACTTGGCCTGCAAATAAACGGTCTTGTGGTTTATTAAATTTAATAAAATGGTCTAAAAAGGTTTCTTTTAATTGTACTTTTTCACCGTTATCAATACGTTCACCGTGATAGCACAGTAATTCGCCTTGTACTTCAATTGACTCAACTTGTAATTCCCACTCCTCAACGCTTCGGATCACATCACCAGGATTAAATGCTACGCGGGTTACCGGAGCTTCTGCAGAAGAATAAACACGGTTTTCACCACTGGCAGGAAATAAAATGCTGACCTGGCGGCCATCAATGGCAACAACGGTGCCCAATCCTAAATCTGACTCTGTATCACTGATCCAACGCTGACCTAAGGAAAAATTCATGTATGTCTCGTCTATGAAGAAAAAGGCGGCTATGTTACCTGTTAGATAACACCACTGCAAGGCGCTATTTGCCTGACTTTTAATTAATTTTATAAGTGTGAATTATTCCTATCTATAAGCACTGATTAGTGCGCCGATTTTGTAGGAAATTCAAACTAAATGATATTTGTCATAAAACAGACTTTTATGACAAATAGACTAAACTCAAATTATACCTAAGTAATTAATCAAGTTTATTAGTCACACTGATTAGTTTATTGGGTATAGCATAAAAATCATAAAACGTAAGGAAAGTGCTATGGAAAAAGCTTCGAACCTTGATAGTAAAATGTATGTGCTAGATACCAATGTATTGCTTCATGAACCCCTCGCGTATTTGTCATTTCAAGAACACCAAGTGGTTATTCCAATGACTGTATTGGAAGAGCTTGATCACATTAAAGATAGAAAACACGATGTAAGTCGCGATGCCCGAGTGGCCATTCGTGGACTTGATGGGGTGCTCAGCCAGGCCTCTCCCGAGCAAATGTTACAAGGGGTTGCGCTACCAAGTAATAAACAAGGCGGATTAACAGGAAGCTTACTGATTGTAAACGACCATTTATTTGCCGATTCTATTTCTGGCTTACCGGGCAATGAAAACGACCACCGCATTATTAATTGCGCGGTGCACTTACAAAATCAGCACAGTGATAAAAAAGTCATACTGGTTACTAAAGATATCAACATGCGCTTAAAAGCCAAAGGGGCGGGGCTTAAATATGTTGAAGATTACCGTACCGATCAGCTTATTGACGATATCGCCTTACTTACCAGCGGCTATAAAAAAATTACTGGTGATTTTTGGCAGCATGTTGGCGAGTGTAACACTGAGCAACACGGGCGTGAAACAGTTCATCATATCCCTAAAGATTTAATCCCAGATGTGTTTTGTAATGAGTATTTACTTGATGATGGCGATCAGTTTGCCGCTAGAGTTAAATCGTATGATGGTGAGCATATTACCATTAAAGATATTGGTGCCGAGCGGTTGATGCATCAAAGTGCATGGGGAATAAAGCCAAAAAATATTTACCAAGCAATGGCCCTTGATGCCTTACTCGACACGTCTATTGAGCTTGTTATTTTAACCGGCCCAGCGGGATGTGGTAAAACCTTACTGGCACTTGCGTGTGCGCTGGAAATGGTGATTGAAAAAGGTATTTACGATAAAGTCATTGTAACCCGTAATACCCCTGAAATTGCAGAATCGATTGGCTTTTTACCTGGCACCGAGGAAGAGAAAATGGCGCCTTGGCTGGCTGCAATAACTGATACCTTAGAGGTGCTACATAAAGGAGATGAGAACCCTGTTTCAAGCCGTAATTACATTATGGAAAAAGCCAATGTTCAGTTTAAATCGGTGAACTTTATGCGTGGGCGAAGCATTCAAAATGCGGTGGTGATTTTAGATGAAAGCCAAAACTTAACGGCTTCTCAGCTCAAAACCATAATTACCCGCTGTGGTGAAGGAACTAAACTTATTTGTACCGGAAATTTAGCACAAATAGACAGTAATTACTTAACCGCAGTTACCTCAGGGCTTACTTATATTGTAGAGCGATTTAAGCACTTTGAAGGTGGCGCTACTGTTAATCTTAATGGTGTGGTAAGAAGCCGACTAGCGTCGTTTGCCGAGGAGAATTTATAACTTGCGCTTAACACCTTGGCTCTATAGTCTACAGTTTGATTTTTGAGCTAATAATTAGGTAGGTCGTTGAATTTTTTACCGCTAAAACATTATCATCGCTCTGTTTTTGTGGCGTTAGCAATCCCTTTATTGGTGGCCTCTTTTTTGTGTTTGCATTTTTATGATATAAAAATGGACCGTGCAATAACAAAAAAGACCACCGATTTTAGTGCGTTATCGGCGCAGCTTGACCATGATATGCAAGCCATGAGTGATTTGCTTGATGAAATGTTTGCTATGTATAACAAGCAAACTTTTCTTGTAGAAAATCATAGTCTCACAGCAAACATTAACCAATATGAGCATTACTACTATCGTCAATTTGACCATTTAAACGGTGAAATTGTAGGTAAAGGTCAGTTTAGTTCTTCTGAGTCGGCACTGTTACAGTGGCAGCAGGTAATATCGCTTGCACCCTCTTTTAATACCACCTTAGCGCTGCTTTCATCTTTGCATTCTGTTGCGTATGTTGATGAACGTGGGTTTGCATACTTAACTCGGCGCGACAATACTCAAAATAATATATTTACCCCGCTATTGAATGGCGACTTTAAACCCTTACCGTCAGCAGCGAAATTGGCTTCGAGTGCAGTCATTAATCTAGGTAATAAAGCATATTTTGCGATTGGCCGTCAGCGTGAGCGAAATTCATCTGATTATATTATTTTAATTTATGACTTGCAGGCCATCTCTGGCTGGTTAAACAAAATCACCTCTAAGCAAGGTGAGTATGTTTTTATTAATCAAGCAAATCAAATTATTGCCAGTTCACAGCAGTCAATTAACCAAGCAATAAATTTTTCGACATACTGGCCTCAAATTAATACGCGCTCACCAAAGCTTACGACCCTGTCTGAACCGCTTTTTTTAATTCAACCCTCAGATCAGACCCCGATTCATTTAGGATTTCTTGCTGATGAGCAAACACTGACCAGCAGCCTTGTGCAAGAAGTGGTGTTGGAGTTTATTTCATTAGCGTTATTTTTATGCTTGATGTTTTATGTCTTTTTTTGGTTAAGCAAGCGTATATTTATCAGACCTATGACAGAGCTAATGCGTTACTTAGAACATCATAACGATGACAACTCGGGATATTTAAATTACAAAATACCATTAAATTGGCAACCTTGGTTTGCTAGGGTGAAAGCTATTTTTGCGAAAAATGAACGTTTAGTTATTTCATTGCAAAATGCTAATAAAAAGTTAGATGAGCAGGTGCAGCTCAAATCTGAAAAATTAAAACATAGCGACCAAGCAAAAGAGCGGCATTTAGCTCTGCTAAATACAGTACTTAACAGCGTGCCTGACTTTATATATTTTAAAAATACAGACGGCACCTTTTTAGGTTGTAATAAAGCATTTGAGCAGTTTATAGGTAAGAGCCAAAGCGAACTTATTGGTCAACAGGTGCACAGTGTTAGTCACAACTACGAGCAAATTAAGCTGCTGGAACATCAAGCATTACAGCATAAAATGCAAATTCAGCAGCGTATAGACGTTGCTAAGCAAACTTATCAGTTAACGATTGCTCCGTTTTATGATGAACAGCGCCAATTGCTAGGCACAATGGGAATTGGTCGCGATATTACTGCGCAGCAACATACTCTATATGCGTTAAAAGAGTCGGAATCTAAATTTAGAAGTGCCATTGAATTTGCTGCCAATGGGGTGTTTTTACTTTCACTTGAGTACGCTATTTTACAGGTTAATAAAGCCGCGCGGAAACTGTTTACCAAACATCATCAATTAACAGATACCCCGTTTGATACACTATTTAGTGACACGCAGTGGCAAGAACTCGAAGCCTTACTGCAGCAACTACTACACAACAAAAAACAGGTGTTTCATTTAACTTTTGCGCACACTCAATTAAATGCTTGGTTGCAGTTGAGCATGTCATTAATTTGGAATGAGAATGCTCAGCCGCTATATTATGTTATTCATATTCAAGATGTTACTGAGCTGACTAAAGCCAAAGATGATGCAGAGCGAGCCACTTTAGCTAAAAGTCGCTTTATTGCTAATTTAAGCCACGAAATACGTACTCCCCTCAATGCCATACTGGGGTTACTAGATATGTTAGCAGAGCATGGATTAACGCAGCGACAATTGCAACAGACCAGCCAAGCGACGTATGCAGCCAATAATTTATTACAAATGCTAAATAGTATGCTTGATTTTGCGCGTGTTGAAAGTAATGAAGCAACGCTGCAATTAGCGCCATTATGCCTAGTTGATTTGATTGATACCTGCGAAAGCTTAATTTTGCCTTTATGCCAAGCTAAACAGATACAGCTACAAATTGATATCGATCCACATATTTCCCCCTTTTTAGTTGGCGACACCATTCGTTTGCAACAAGTGTTGGGTAACTTATTAACCAATGCCGTTAAATTTACTCCTGCAGGCAACGTGACATTAAAAATGCAGTTACAGCCAAGTAGCCGTGATGAGTTACAGCGTATCTGTTTTGGAGTTATAGATACTGGTGAGGGAATTGCTCAAGCCGATCAGCGCCGTTTATTTGATGCCTTCACCCAAGGCGATGAATCATCCACTCGTCAACATCAAGGGGTGGGTTTAGGACTGGCGATTGTAAAACACAGTGTGGCATTAATGGGCGGGGAGATTTCACTGAATAGCGATAAAGGACAAGGTTGCCACTTTTACTTCACGCTCGATTTAGCGACCGATACTAGCAAGCTTGGCTGTGATGAAAATAAGTTATTAGTTATTACTAGCGCTAAAAGTACGTTACTTAATCAAGTAATTAAAGCGCATCCTGTTATTAATAACCAAGCGCTTAATAGGGCAATCGCTGAACCAGAATGTTTGCTGCAAGCGCACACAATAATCATTGATGCGTGTGAGCTGTCGGCCTTTTTAACACCAAAAATAAAAACAACACTGCGCACAGCTACTATTTCAGTTGTTGTAATTGCGGATAACCAAGGCGAACAGCCACCAATAAATGACTCTTTTATTACCCAGTTCTTACCCTCAAGCGCACTTGCACAGCGATTACTTAATTTAAGCTCGCAAAAAATAACGAAGGTAATTGAAAATAAAGCGCAAAAACCACGTGATAAAGTCGCAGGGATATTAGTATTAGCGATAGACGATAATCCATTGAACCTCGATATTATTAGCAGTATTCTGAGTCAAGCCGGAGTAAATATTGTTACGACCAATGACCCGCAAACAGGGATTGAATTGGTGAGTGTATTACGCCCCGACTTAGTTTTAATGGATATTCAAATGCCCAATATTGATGGCTATCAAGCGACTGAGATAATACGCCAACAGTTTGACGCCCAGCAATTGCCTATTTTTGCATTAACTGCGCATAGTGAACCAGCCGACATTGAGCGTTCACTCAATGGTGGGATGAATAAACATTTAACTAAGCCTGTGGTTGCGCCAGTTTTATTTACAGCAATGGCTAGTCTTGGTATCACAGCGCCTCGTTTTTTTGATAAAGCCTTTGCTTTGTCTCAGTTTGAGGATGATCACTCTGTACTGCACAGTATGTTGGACAAGTTAGCGACATTAAGTGAGTCATATTCAGCTGAGCTTCAAAACAACAACCCTAGTATTGAAATGGTACGCTTAGTGCATAGTTTAAAAGGGATAGCAGGAAATTTAGGTTTTAACCGATTATTATTGTGTGCTCAACACACTGAGCAGGTATTAAAAGCGGGCGGCGAGCACGCCGCAGCTGCAATTAAAGAATTAATAATACAGTTAGAGCAAGTGCAAATTTATATAAAAAGTTTAGATGTAAGCAATGATAAATAAAGCAAAAATATTAATCGTAGATGACGATGCGCTTAACCGAATCATTTTAGAAAAAACCTTAAGTGATGAGCATGAGATTTACTTAGTGACAAGTGGTGAAGAGGCGTTGGCATTTGTTAAGCACACACAAGTAGATTTAATTATTTTAGACATCATGATGCCTGGCATGAATGGTTACGACGTGCTGGTGGAACTTAAAGAAAGCAGTTTAAGCCATGCCATCCCCATTATTTTTATCTCAGCGAATAGCTCCCATGAAGACGAAGCAAAAGGCTTAGAGTTAGGCGCAATGGATTACATTGTTAAGCCATTTTGTGCCTCAATTGTTAAAGTGCGTGTGCGCAACCAATTACTCATTAAGCAAAAAAACGATTTATTAGAAATGCTTGCGTCTATTGACGGTTTAACAGAAATACCGAACAGACGTTATTTAGATGAAAATTTAGAGCGAGAGTGGCGAAGAAGTAAGCGTAATAACTCTTCCATGTGTGTATTGCTTATCGATATTGACCACTTTAAGCGCTATAACGACTGTTACGGTCATCGTGCTGGCGATGAGTGTTTAAAAACAGTGGCGCAAACGTTAGCTGCGCAATGTGAGCGCGGCAGTGATTTTGTTGCCCGCTATGGCGGAGAAGAGTTTGTAGCAGTATTACCAGAAACCAATAAGCAAGGTGCTATTGCGTTTGCTAATAAATTACGTAAAGCCATTAATGATTTGAATATAGAACACAATGCATCGCTAAATGCTTCACATATTACTATTAGCATTGGTATTGCCTCAAGTGAGAGCAGTCAAGCATACACCGAGAAAGCGTTGTTAGAAGAGGCTGACTCAGGCTTATATAATGCCAAGAAATTAGGGCGCAATCAAATTAGCGCCCAATAGTATTTGCGATGGCTTAATTTGTCAGCATCAATAACGCTGAACTACCAATACCCACTAATTTATCATTTTTGAAAACGAGCGGTGTACATTCATCTTTGGTCATTTTTCCATCTGAATGAATGCTGTGTGTTGCGTAGAACAAGACTTGGTAAACATCATCCTGTTTTTTTAATAATTCAGTGAAGTTAGGTGTTTTTAGTTGGTTTAATACCGACTGATACGAGCTATCCATTGCCAAGCCTGAAATGATTTCACGATTATTTTTATGTGTTGCCTGCCAACCTGAAGAGCTATTACCTGCCCAATGACCCTCTGCTTCGCCATCTGATACAGCGATTACACAACCTGTTAAAAAAGGAGCGGTAAGTGCAGCGATTAAAAGTGTTTTTTTCATTTTTTATTACCCTAGATGATTAATTAAGATTAATATAGCAAAGACTAAGCCAGTTTTTAAATCTTTAAAAATCAATGGGTTGATTTTGTTGTGCGTAGTGGGTTAGTGGCTTTTTTAAAATATAAATCTAAAAAGCCACTTTTTAGTAATTTTGACTAAGTTACTTTTACGGCATTAAACCAAGCGGTTACGAGTCTCTTGTTGATTAAATGCTGCAATATTTAAACTCACTTCTTTTACCAAACGCACGATAGATTCAGTGCTCGCCCACGCGATATGCGGAGTAAGTAGTAAGTTATCACCGGTATAATTAGCCAAAGGGTTAGTTAGCTCAGCGGGCTCTTTGGTAAGCACATCAACGCCGGCACCGGCAATAATATTGGCTTTTAATGCTTCAACTAAGTCAGCTTCATTGATAATCCCACCGCGTGCGGTATTAATAATTAGCGCAGTTGGTTTCATCATTTTTAATTCATTAAGCGTAATTAAGTCGCGCGTTTCATCATTAAGTGGGCAGTGAACGCTAATAATATCCGCTGTTTTTATTGCTGTTTCAAACGGGGTGCGTCCGTTGCGACACGCTGCGCCTTTGCGCTCTGCAATAATCACATTGGCGCCAAACGCTTCAGCCACTTTAGATACTGCATTACCTAAAGTGCCACCACCAATAATGGCTAATGTTTTGCCCTGAAGGTCATTAAAGCTGTAATCCAGTCGGCAAAACATCTCACTTTTTTGCCATGCGCCTTGCTGACAATCTGCTTGATAGCGATGAGTATTACCTAATAAGTTAGTGATCAACGAAAAGGTATGCTGAACAACAGAAGGGGTTGAATAACCGGCAACATTAGTAACTGCAATGCCTAAGTCTTTCGCGGCATTTAAATCAACATTATTAGTACCCGTTGCACTAACACAAATGAGTTTCAACGATTTTAATTGCGTCATCGTGTCACGATTAATCACCACTTTGTTAGTGATTAAAACCTCTGCATTTTGGCTATGCGCTAATACTTGCTCAGGGCTAGTTAGCTGATGTACGGTGAGATCTCCAAGTGCTGAAATACCATCAAGTGAGGTGTTTGCCAGTGTTGCGTTATCAAGAATTGTTATTTTCACGGTATGTCCTAATAAGTGTATGTGTTAGAGAGGGAGTAGCCTCTGTAAGCAGATAAAAGATCATCATTTGATTGAATGTTATGGATTTATTTAGACTTAGCTTATTGTGTTCACATTAGCAGGTGTAAAGCCATATTTAAATGTGGTCTGCCCACTGAGGGTTAACTTGCATGTTATTATGATCAACTGCCTTGCTAAGTTAACTTGAACAAAGTGCTATTAGTAAGGTCTATCCATTTGAATTAATAATTAATAGCTATAGTTTATACACATGAGCAGTTAATCTGACAATGATGCTTAGTACTAAACTATAACGCTATGAAAACTCAGTAAATCGAACTTTAGTATTGCTAGTTTCGTATTTTTGCTTGAGTTATAATCAAAATCAGACATAACGGGGCGTTTTCGCGCGCCGTTTTTAACTTTGTAGATGCAGTAAATGATTGAATTAGAAGATAAGTACGCAGATATAAGACCTTACAATGACGATGAAGTTGCCGCCTCATTAACGCGATTAATTAACGATAATGCGTTTCTTGATGTGATAGCAAAGTATAATTTGCCACGCTTTATATCCGCAGTTGGGTTTTTAGCACGCGCTATAATAAAACATCAGTTGCGTAAAAAGTGGGGCAAAGTTAAAACAGTTGAAGATGTACAAAACGAAGTTGCGCATTATTTAAATAAATTAGTAAAGCGCACCACATCAAACGTAACCTTTTCGGGCTTAGAGGCGTTAGACCCTAATCAAGCCTATCTTTTTGTTTCAAACCACAGAGACATTGTACTTGACCCTGCATTGGTTAATTGGGGCCTTTATCAGCATAAAATGAAAACAGTGAGAATTGCGATTGGTGATAACTTACTGCAAATTCCTTACATTACTGAGCTTATGCGTTTAAATAAAAGCTTTATTGTAAAACGCTCAGCCAAAGCGCCAAAAGAGATGTTAAAAGCGCTTACTCAGTTATCGGCTTACATTTATGACTCACTCAGCAGTGGGCATTCTATTTGGATTGCTCAAAAAGAAGGCCGTGCCAAAGATGGCGTAGATCAAACCGATCCCGCACTGTTAAAAATGCTGCAACTAAATGGACGCAAACAAAAGAAAGAATTTGGCGAATACATCAAAGAGCTAAAAGTGGTGCCTGTTGCAATCTCTTATCAATACGAGCCATGTGCAATAGCCAAGGCAAAAGAGCTCTACCATAAACAGCATCATGGTAAATATGTGAAATCAGCGGGTGAAGATATTGCCAGCATTGTTGAAGGCTTTAGTTCAGCCAAAGGGCATGTGCACTTATCCTTTGGTCAACCAATTACATCGCATTGCGACAGTGCCGATGAATTGGCAAAAACCATTGATAAACAAATAATTGATTCTTTTTACTTACACCCAGGCAACTACATTGCGGGTGGTTGTACTGAAGCGGTAATAAATAAAAATGATGCAGCACAGTTTGCAGAGCGATTGGCAAAGGTACCAGAAGAATTAAGACCTCTGGTATTAGCGATGTACGCCAAACCGTATCACAGAAAAACACAAGTAGATGAACAAAGCTGTGAACATTAATTAACAGCTAAGATAAAAGCAGCAATTAATTTGCTGCTTTTTTTTTGCACAAAAATAGCGCTATACTCAAGCTATGCTTTTATATACCGGAGGGTTTTATGCAACAAATTGAAATATTTGATATTCCTAGCCCTTGTAAAGGTATTTGCTTGGTTAATAATCGGGGTTACTGCAAAGGATGCTATCGCAGTCGCGATGAGCGATTTTCGTGGAATTCGTTAACCAATGCGCAAAAAAAGAAAGTGTTGAGCTTATGCCAACAACGCTATAAACGTTATTTACAGCAAAAAAATAAAGCTGCGCAAGCCGCTTCGCCAGCACAGCAGCAAGGCTTTGATTTTTAAAACTGTAGCTTGTATTTTGATCTGAGTTTAGCGACTGTGCCGTTGTTGTGTAACTTCTCAAGTGTAGCCTCTAGCTGCTGGACAATACTCGCATGGCTGTTATGTAAATAATGATATAGCGGGTAGGTAGCAACCACTTGCTTTTCATAGCAGCCTAAAGCGGGAGGAATAGTTTTATTGGCCATTGCAAAATCAATCAGTAATGCGGCTTGTACTTTTTGCTGGATCAGTAAATTTAGCTGAGTGGTATTATTTTTTACTTCAATAACCTCGCCTTGAAAATCAATGCTGTCTAAATATCGCTGTTGTACAGGGTAGCTGGCTATAATGGCAACGCTATCGATTGTTTTAGTAGAGCTGGGCTCACAGTGTTTATAAAGCTCAAGGTTAAATTTAAATAACGGATAATTAACTCGAATTAAATTTTTGTAGGCACTTTCAATACTAATATCCCGAGCAAGCTGCCCAGCTAACATGCCATTATTTGCTGCAAATAATGCATTCTGGCGATTAAAATCGATAATATTTAATTTAAAGCCCATATCTGCATACGCTATTTGTAAAAGTTCAATAGTATAATTTGCTTGCTGGGTGTTCTGTGGGCGATTAAATGTATAGCTGTAACTATGACCAAATGACGGATTGCTAAACACTAAACATATTAATACCAGCAATCCTTTACAGTATTTAAACACGTCAGCACTTCCT
Organism: Pseudoalteromonas sp. DL-6; assembly: GCF_004328665.1. NCBI lineage: Bacteria > Pseudomonadati > Pseudomonadota > Gammaproteobacteria > Alteromonadales > Pseudoalteromonadaceae > Pseudoalteromonas > Pseudoalteromonas sp. DL-6. Next base: position 2,797,894 of record NZ_CP019770.1, on the reverse strand, counting down.
GTCTTTTGGGGCAAATGGGTAAGCGAGTATAATAACAAATTGGCTGTCTTTTGCCCAGTTTGTCTTACCTAATATGCCTATAGCTCAGGCTTTGCTGCGTCACTTTGAATTGGTTACTTTTATTCGTTATAAAGTTAGTTTATTATCAGTTTAAACGTATAATCTAGGTTTTATTAAGCCAAGAATAGGGGTGATTGTGAGCTATAACCTGTGTGATTTACCACGAGAGCAAAAGTATCAGATTCAGCTAGATTACGAAGCTTCATTTTGGGCATATCAAATTAAGCGCGGCAAGAAAACGCGTGAGCAAGTTTATGACACCCTGCATAGCCGCCCGGTTGCAGAGCAAGGGTTTTTAAAGCAAAAGTTTGAGCAATATTTGGCACTTATGCTTAGTTAGAGTCTGCTTGCTATGATTGTTATTAAACAATTAGAACCAGTTAAAACTCCCTTAGTAAATAAGTTTTATACTTTGTATAAAGTTCGCGGTCGCGCCAATAAACAAGATCAACTGTGGGTCGCCTACGATAACCACACAATCATTGCGGCGTGCCGGTTACAACACAAACCGACTTTTTTATTTTTATCGACAGTTTTTGTGGCTCCTGCATACCGTTCCACTGGTGTAGCAACAAAGCTGTTAAGCACGCTTTTAAGTCAGCAAACCGACGCTGTTTTCACCTTCGCTTATCAACACATTACTGATTTTTATCAGACACTTGGTTTTAACCAGGTGTTAACATATACTCCTGCATTATTAACGCTATTTGATGCATATAAGCACCGAAATATTATCGCATTAAAATATCAGCAACCCTAAATCAGTAATAGGAAACACATGGGCATCAGTATTAATAGGTTTATCACAGCCATGTTTATGCTATTTATGCTCATAAGCGTTGCTGCAACAGCGCAAGTAAAACGGCTATCCCCAAGCGAAGGGTTATCTCAAAGTTACGTCAATACTATGCTTATCGATAATAATGGCTATTTATGGCTCTCTACTGAAGGGGGGCTAAATCGCTACGATGGCTATCAGGTTATTCCAATTAACGGCCCTAATGGTGAGTTAGAAGAAGCTATTATTGATCGCATATACCAAGATCCAGAAGGGCAAATTTGGATTGCTTCCTTATTAGCAGGGTTGTTCAGGTATGACCCGCAAACAGATACCTATCAGCAGTATTTAAAAAAACCAGTGACAGAAGAGCAAATTCTTCAGCAGTCTGTTTTTACCATGTTAGCCACAGATAACAAAACCTTGTGGGTTGGACAAGGGCGAGTGTTTGCACAACTCGATATAGCCAGTGGCTCAATTACTCCTTTATTTAAGCTACCTGAGCAATTTGAAAATGCGTTTGTGCGTACCTTGTTTCATTACAATGGCTATATCTTTATTGGTAGCACAGACGGTGCTTATGTATTTAACATTGCAACGCAACAAGTACGTCCGCTAGATCATTTAAGCGAAACCGATGTGCATATTTATCAAAACAATGTGAAGTCATTTGCACTAGGTGGTAATAACCAGTTATTGGTTGGAGCGGTTAAGGGCTTATACGCTGTTGATATTAGCAATCTAGAGGCACTATTTAAGAATAGTGAGCAGGCATTTACAAATGAAAAGCTACTGGCTGATTTGAATGTTTGGGATATAGATAATCAGCAGGGGGTTGTTGATTTAGCAACAGACAAAGGCCTTCTCAGCTTTAATTTAACCACCAAAACGGTGGTTAAAAATAAACGTATTCAACAAAGTAAATACACCCTTGCCGATACCAGTATTATTGATATGGTAAAAGATAAATCAGGCGGTATGTGGCTTGCGACTAAAACTGATGGTGCTTTTTATTTATCGGGTGATAACTATAAATTTTATAATGTAGAGGGCAGTGCTCTGGGAGGAGATGGATTTTCACATCACTCAGTTTGGGCAATTAAACAATTCCAAGATAAGTTATGGCTAGGTACACATAATGGTTTAACAGCGGTTGATATAAAAAATAACACCTCAAGGGTGTATTTAAAAGATTATAAAGTTGATTTACTAACCACTGAATTTACCGTTTTCAAAATTATGCCTTACAAAAATAAACTCTGGTTACACTCAAACCGAGGACTATTTATTTTTGACCCACAAACTCAGCAGCTTACCAAGCCTGAAACTGTCAGCCCCGAGAACCAAGTTTTTTTAAATGACTGGATGCATGGCATTACCTTGCTAGCAAATGGCGATTTATATTTTGTTCACCCTGATCATGGCATGTTTAAATATAATATTGATAGCCGGATTTTAACCCCATTAAAAGGCGAGTTTTCCCAATTTGACCCATTTTTAGCGCATGGCTTTTTACCGCCATTACCCTCACAGCCGCAGTGGCCATTATTTTTTAGTGGTGGGGTATTGTACCAATTTAACCCAGATGATCGCAGTTTAAACACCCTCTATAAAGTCCCCAAGCATCATGACAATGTTGCTGTGAGTATTCTTTCTTACGTTGAAGATAAGCAAGGGATACTGTGGCTTTCTTTATCTAACTTTGGTTTGATTGGAATTGATGCCAGCACTTATGAATTAGTACACACTATTGATTTAGATAAAAATAAACTAGGTACTCTATTATACGATATGGTGCTTGATGAAGAGGGAATGATTTGGATGAGCAGCCATAAGGGAATATGGCGATTAAACCCGAGCACCATTCATTTTCAGCAATTCACTACATCAGATGGGGTGCTTTCTGCTGAATTTAATAGTGGTGCTATGGCTAAATTAAATGATGGACGAATTGCCTATGGTAGCCTTAAAGGCTTTACCTATTTTGATCCTAAAGATAATAAAAATAGCCAAGGTTTATTAGATCACGTCAACATTACCCGTATCAATTTAATGTCTCGAGACTTGTCGCTTAATTTACAACAGCCATTAAAAAATATTATTTTAAATCATGATGATATAGGGCTTGAAATTGCATTTTCAGCGATGTCATTTAGTTTTCAAGAACGTATTATTTACGAGTATCAGCTCGACAAGGGTAAAAAAAGTTATACCCGTAATAATCGCGTGGTGTTTCCTAAATTAAATCCCGGCAGCTACCAGTTAAAGGTCTGGGCAAAGGATCCGCTGACGGGTGAGTATACCCCACCAGCAACGTTAAACATTAAAGTGAAATACCCGTTATGGCGCGCCCCTTACTTTTTAGCACTGTATGCTATTTTATTGATCACTGTAGTGACTGCATGGGTGATGAGACGTAATAAAATACAGCGTATTTTATTAGCTGCACACAAAGAAAGCCAAGATAGCGAGGCACGTTTAAAGCTTGCGCTAGAGGGAAGTGAGTCGGGTGTTTGGGATTGGCAAGCGAGTCAATTAAATATTTATCAGCCTAGATTGGTCAACGAATTAGGTTATGAGGACGACTCAGTCAGTTTAGATGACTACTTAGACAAAGTTCATCCACAAGAGCGTGCCATTTTTAGGTTGGAGTGGTTAGAATTTTTATCAACCGACAAAGGATACTTTAACTGTACTTACAGACTACGTCATGCCAAAGGTCATTGGCGCTGGTACAAAGACTTTGGCAAAGTGGTTGAATGGGATGAAACAACACCGCAAAAAGTAGCGGGTACGTATACTAATATGACACGTGAAATGGTGTTTGAAGAACACGCTCGATTATTTACCGCCGCGTTTGAACAAACCCGAGATTGGGTATTTATTTTAGATAAAAACTTTAACATACGTGCTTCAAATAAGTCGCTGCAAACGGCTTTTGCTGTATCGGCAGAGCCTCGTTCAACTCGCTCGCTTAATTTAGGCATGACTCGCAGCAGCTATTTTGACTATTTACGCATTATGCAAAAGCTTGAAGTAGGCGAGCACTTCTCATGTGAAGACACTGTGGTACTGGCTAATAAAGAGCAGCGTCATGTGTTAGTTAAAATAAGCGCTGTAGCGGATGAAAGTAAAAGGTTGAGTAGCTATGTGGTTATTTTAACGGATATTCATGCGCAAAAATCAGCTGAGAACGAGCTGCATCTATTAACTAATTACGATTCATTAACGGGCTTGCCAAATAGAACCTTGTTTAATGACCGAGCTGTGCATGCCATAGATCAAGCGCGTCGTCATAACAGCAAAGTCGCTCTATTACACGTAAATATAAAACGCTTTAAATACTTTAATGACTCATTTGGTACAGAAAACGCCGATGAAATCATTAAGCTGGTGGCAAACCGTTTAAAAACAGCATTACGCCCCTGCGATAGCATAGCGCGTTTAGGTGGTGATGAATTTGTTATTTTAGTTGAAGACATTCAGCAAATAGAAGAAGTGTTACTTATATGCACCAAGCTTATGGATTGCGTGAGTAAAGACATTGCTATGAATAACCAAAATGTAAATGTGCACCTAAGTATTGGTGTGGCGCTTTTCCCCGATGACGCCCAGCACTATAAAGCGCTGTTAAAGGCATCAAATGTGGCGCTCTATTATGCTAAAGATGGCTTAGAAGGGTGTTACAAGTTTTACAAACAAGAGATGAATCAGCGAGTTGAAAGAGCGCTGCATTTAGAGTCGCAATTGATCAAAGCGTATCACGAGCACGAATTTTGTAATTACTATCAACCTATAATTAGTACATCTACACAAAAGACCGTGGGCTTTGAGGTGTTACTGCGCTGGCCTGAAAACCAACTCGCCAGTACCCAAGAGTTCGCAAATGTGGCTGAAAATATTGGTTTAATTACCAAAATAATGCTGCAAACATTTAAACGAGCACTTGTACAATTGGTGCGTTGGCGCACAGTGAACCCCAATTTATATTTATCAATTAATCTATCTGCACTTGATTTTGAGTTTACAGGGCTTGTACCTGAAATTAGTCAGGCACTGAGTAATGCGGCACTGCCGCCCGAGGCTATTGTGTTTGAAATAACAGAGTCTATTTTAATGCGAGACTCAGACTATGCGCTTAAAAATATGGATGCACTAAAGCAGCTTGGATGTAAGCTATATATGGATGACTTTGGAACGGGTTATGCCTCATTAACGTATTTAAAGCGCTTCCCGATTGATGTATTAAAGATTGATCGTAGTTTTGTGCAAGATATTGGTATTGATTCAGATAATGAAGCGATTATTCAATCCACTCTGACTTTAGCCAGCAGTTTAGGTAAAGAGTGTATTGCTGAGGGGGTTGAAAGCGCGCACCAACTGGCCTTTTTAAAAGCTCAAGGCTGCAGCTACTTTCAAGGTTATTTGTTCAGTAAAGCGGTGCCTAAAGAGCAGGTGCTTGAGCTCATTGAACGCGATTGGCAGCCTGTATTTTCACAAGCTTAAAATACCGCTTTATCTATATTTAATTAAGGCCGCTTACCACAATGGCGACAAAATAAGTGTGAGCTGCGTTTATTAAGCTCCGCTTTTATCGCTTTATTAGCCTCTAACTTACTTAACCCAAGTTTGTAGCGAAGATCTTCTAGGTGATGTAACTGCTCGTTAGTGAGTTTACCATCGGTTATTTGCTCATGGGTGGCATCTTCAAATAGCTGGCGACGTTTGCGTATTTGCTCTGAAAAGCTCGATGCCAATAAACCAGTGGGTATAGCCACCATGCCCATACTTACCAGAGTGATAACGCCACCGAACAGTTTACCAATGGGTGTTATTGGCACAACATCACCATAGCCTACTGTAGTAAGTGTTGCCATTGCCCACCACATTGCGGCCGGAATTGAGCCGAACTTGTCTGGTTGAATGTCATGCTCTAATAAATAAATACCGCAAGAAGCTAAAATAAGCACCACCGACATAATAAAAAATGCGGCTAATAATGAACTTGATTCATCAATAAATGCCTGTAATAACAACTGCATTGCCCGAGAATAACGAGTCAGTTTAAATACGCGTAATAAACGTAGTACGCGTAAAAAACGTAAGTCTAAAGCAAAGAAAAACATTAACAAGCTTGGCAAAATGGCGATTAAATCGATGATAGCTAGTGGTGAAAAAATATAGCGGATCCGCTTTTGCGTATTGGAGCAATTCATAGAGGCATACTTTACTCTATCTACACAGGTCCAAGCACGTATGAGGTATTCAGCACTAAATATGGCAACCGATACCAGTTCTAACATCAAAAACTCGTTATAGTATGCGGTAGCAATGCTGTGAACTGATTCGAGTACGATGGCCACTACATTTATCATAATAATAGTGATTAGTAGGGCATCTAAAAAATGACCGGCCCGTTGGTACTTTCCTGACGCTTCAAATACTTGATTAATGGTTTGTCTGAGTTTTTGCATAATAATTATTACAATGTGAGCAGCATGTTGATACTGCCTTCTTCAAAATCACGACTAATTTTAAACCCGAGTTTACGAGCTAGCTCAATCATGCCGGTGTTTTCAGGGAGGGTGATCCCCTCAACGGTTTTTACCCCTTGGCGCTTACAATGAGAAATTGCTGCATTCATTAAAATACGGCCTAACCCAAGCCCTTGGCAATCAGAACGTACTACAATAGCAAACTCTGCTTGTAAGTTATCAGGATCCATAATCACTCGCGAAACCCCTAATGTCTGTTGTTGCTCGTCTTGTGTTTGGGTAACAATAAACGCCATTTCGCGGTCGTAATCAATTTGTGTCATTTTAGCGAGTTGATCGTGGTTAAACTGAGGTAACTCACCAAAAAAGCGCTTATACCTATCTTCTTTGGTTAATGACTGATCAAACGCTTGATGTGCTTGCTCATCTTCAGGTTTAATTGGTCTGAGCGTTGCTAAGGTGTCATTTTTTAGGGTAACCGTTTCAACCAGCTCAATAGGGTAAGGGCGAATAGATAAACGTTTTCGGTGTGCCTGAATTTGATATTGGCTCAAGTTCATGGTGGCATCAAGTACTAAAAACTGGCCATTACTAGCTAAAATAGGATTAAGCTCTAATGAGGTAATATCCGGTTGATCAACCACTAATTGAGAAATTCGGGTTAGTAGTGAACACAAACGATATTTATCAACTTTTTCAGGTAGCACGCGATCTTTAAGCACGCCTTTATCATGGGCAGCGGCAATTAAGTATTTAGCTAGGTTCATATTCAATGGTGGCAAAGCGACTGCAGCCTGTGCATATTCAAGCCCTGTACCAGCTTCACCTAATAAAATAACTGGGCCAAAATTAGGCTCGGTTTTAATGGCTATACGCAGCTCGTTGGCGCCTGCTCGAGGTGCCATTTTTTGTAATGAAAAACCATCTATAATGGCATCAGGGTAGGTGTTTTTTATTCTTAACAGCATGGCAAATGCGGTTTGTTCTACCTCTTGCGCATCATTGAGGTTTAGTACGACACCCCCGACTTCAGACTTAGAGGGAATACTGGGACTCATCAGCTTTAATGCCACCGGAAAACCTAGCTCTATTGCTTGTTCTTTGGCCTCAGTTGGAGTGTAGGCAACTTCAGTTTGAATACAGTCAATGCCGTAACTACTTAAAATATGACTCGCCTGATGGGTCGATAAGTAATGCTGCTCATCAGCTAAAAACTCTTTTATAGTCGCTTTCGCTGCCGCTTTATTAATAGTGGCATCGTCAGTATTTGATTCTGGTGTTTGAGTTAAATGCTTTTGGTTACGACGGTAGCTTACTAGGTGCATAAAGGCACCTACCGCACCTTCTGGGGTGCGGTAGGTAGGGATGGCATTATTAGCGCAGATGCGTCTGGCTGCGAAGGCGGCATCTTCGCCCATAAAGTTAGTAATCACATAGGGGCGTGCCATTTTCGGTAATTTATTTAGCGCCTCAACAATAACCTGAGCGTAACTTTCACTTGGGGCCAATGCCGATGGAGTGTGGATGATCAGTAAGTTTTTAACTTCTTTAGCATTTAGTAATATTTCCAACGCATGCTTGTAACGCACTGGCGCCGAATCACCAAATATATCAACCGGATTGGCTGCAGTGTCTGAATGCGGGATCACTTTATTGAGTGCTTCGCGAGTTTCATCACTGAGCTGAGCCAGTTTTCCAGAGCTTTGAATGAGTTCATCAACCGCCATTACTCCAGGGCCGCCACCATTGGTTAATATGGTAAGTTGCTCTACTTGCAGCAACTTAGGATGCATGGCCAAGGTTTGAGTGGCGGCAAAAAGCTCACGTAAGTCGTTTACTCTTAGCATCCCCGCGCGTTGAAACATGGCATCATATACTGCATCGGAGCTTTGTTTTCCGCCAGTATGTATTTCAGCAGCGAGAGCCCCTGCACTGGTTCTGCCGGTTTTAATAGCAATAACCGGTTTAGAAAATGCGGCTGCACGAGCCGCAGAAATAAAGCTGCGAATATCATTAATATTATCGATGTACAGTAAGATAGCTTTGGTTTTAGCATCACGGCCTAAAAAGTCGAGTATTTCGTCAAACTCAATATCTAAACAATCCCCCATAGATACAAAGTATGAAAAGCCAATTTCTTTATTTTTAGCCCAATCAAGAATCGTTGAACAAACAGCCGCTGATTGCGACACAAAAGCCAGTTTACCTGGCGTGGCAACGGTGTGCGAAAAACTCGCGTTTAAGCCTATATGCGGAATAAGTAACCCCAAGCAATTTGAGCCAAGTAGGGTAACTTTATGCTTCGCCGCGCTCTCTTTAAGTGCCTGTTTTTGAACTGTAGTTAAGCCATCCGCAATAATAATGGCGCTATGACAGCCAAGCGTTCCTAGTTGCTCAATAATTTTCATTAAGGTGTTTTTATTGGTACAGATAACCGCTAAATCAGGCACTTTAGGTAAGGCTTCAATACTAGGATAAGCCAGCACGCCATGCACCGCTGTATGATTGGGTGTAACGGGCATAATTGGCCCTTTAAAGCCACCTTGAAGTAAGTTTCGCATAACCACATTACCTGCACGAGTGGCGGTGTTTGATGCCCCAATAACAGCGACAGAGCTTGGGTTAAAAAACTGGCTAATACGTTTTAGACTCATTGCGTTTCCTTGGCTGATTAAGTTTTGCGTTCTGTACTGCCTCAATGTAACCTGTTTAATGTGTTTTTTCGAGCGTGAACATGCTTATTATTGATATTAGGGTCTGTTGACCTTTCAAGGTTAAACTTGCAGCAGTCTGTTTGGTATTTAGGCAAGGCAGAGCCTATGTGGTGTGGTTATTCCCCATAAATAGGCGATAACGCAGCATAAATGCCAAACAGGCGCTGCCCGAAGGGTTCTGCCTAGGGGCGATTTACTCTTTGTTGCCTACATGGATGTAGGTAAGGGGCGTGAGCAGGACGCGGAAGCTTTGCTCGGTTTTTACTTAGCCCATAGGTTACAAACCTCGCGCCGCGATTAAATCGCCCCTAGTTTGAACAAGTTTTAATCCGCAAAGGTCAACAGACCCTAATCAAGGAGAGTGAAGTGAATAAAATATCGAATGTAACCGTTGTTATGGCAGCAGTTTGTTTAAGCATCGGCTTAATTGCATTGGGCTTTATTATAAAAGGAGCCGCGCTTGATATTAAAGGTATGGAGCGTACAGTTCAGGTAAAAGGTTTAGCAGAGCGTGAAGTGGTCGCTGATACTGTTATTTGGCCGCTGCAGTTTAATGATGCCGATAACAACCTTGAGCAGCTAGTTGAGCGAGTTGAGCAAAAAAACGATGCCGTAATTGCCTTTTTAAAGTTACATGGCTTTGACGATGAAGAAATATCGACAGGCACTCAATCTATTATTGATAAGCAAGCGCGTGAATACGCGAACGACAACCAAAAATTTAGGTATGTTATTAGCTCAAATATTATTGTGTACTCTAATGCCCCTGATAAAGTTAAAAACGCACTGAGTAAAGTGAGCCAGTTAGCTAAGCAAAATATAGCCATAGTGCAAGATAACTATCAAACCCGTATCGAATATCTATTTACTGGGCTTAACGATATAAAACCTGCCATGGTACAAGAGGCCACAGAAAAAGCCCGTGAAGTAGCAAATAAATTCGCGAAAGATTCAAACTCCCTATTAGGTAAAATTAAAACCGCACGCCAGGGGCAATTTAGCATTAGCGATCGGGATTCAAACACACCGCAAATTAAAAATGTTCGCGTGGTTACCAGCGTAGAATATTACTTATCAGACTAGTGCCGCTATTTGCTCAGTAGAGCGCTGTAAATAAGCGGCGCTTAGCAGCAAGGTTATGTCGCTTGGGGGGTTATTTTTTAATGCCTCAAGCAATTGTAATTTTGCCGTAGGATTTTGTTTTTGTTCTATTTCCATTAATGCCAGTAAGGCAGAAAACTCATGTTTTACCGGTATGTTGGGCTTATGTGCATAAGCGATATAATTGGCCACCGGAGTCAGCCCGTGCTGATTGGTTTGCGCCAATGCATGCAGTAACTCTTCATTCGATTCAAATAACATTAACGAGCGAACATAGTTAAAAGGCAATTGGCTCGGCGCTGCGTGCTTAAACACATTATGCAACACGTTATTGCCGTGCTTATCTGTACTGATAAAGCCTTTATTTAATTTAAGCGCAGGGGTAAAAAAGCTCAATGCATCTAAACTGGTTAGCTGTTCAATAAACAGCGCTGGTGGCGTATTGCTCGCTAAAATTCGCACGGCAATGTTTTGCATAAAATCGTATTTAATACTCATGCGTAACGCGCTCTCAAACAGGTAATTAAGCTGCATCACTTGTTGTGCGTCAGTGAGCTTTTTAAAGTCGTTATCAAGCTCATCAAACTGTTGTTGTTTAATACGCGCATTGAGTAGCTGTATGCTTAGATCCATTCTGTTCTCCTTGAATACCTACTTTATCCTAGCTTAATTTTTTGCTTTATAAAACAAAAGGCCGCAATTGCGACCTTTTATACCTTTAAGTAAATACTTAAAAATTAAGCTTGTTTGCTAGCAACCCACTCATCAACAAAGTTTTCTAGTACGTTCAATGGTACAGGGCCATTTTTAAGCACTACGTCGTGGAACTGACGAATATCAAACTTGTCGCCAAGCTGCTTTTTAGCTGCTTCACGTAGTTCTAAAATTTTCAGCATACCCACTTTGTAAGCCGTTGCTTGTGATGGCATTACAATATGACGTTCAACCATTTTCACACCGTCAGAAGTGGCGTTAGGAGTATTGTTAACGTAGTAATCAATACCTTCTTGGCGAGTCCACTTCATTGCGTGAATACCGGTATCAACCACTAGACGACAGGCGCGCCATAACTCCATAGCTAAACGACCAAAATCTGAATACGGGTCTTCGTAAAGGCCCATTTCTTTTGGTAGTAACTCTGAGTATAAACCCCAACCTTCAATGTAGGCTGTGTAACCACCAAACTTACGGAACTTAGGCACGCCTTCTAATTCTTGTGAAATAGCAATTTGCATGTGATGACCCGGAATACCCTCATGATAAGCGAGAGCTTCCATTTGGTAAGTTGGCATTGCTTCCATGTCATAGAGGTTGGCGTAGTAAATACCTGGGCGTGAACCATCTGGCGCAGGTTGTTGATAAAACGCTTTACCCGCCGCTTTTTCACGGAAAGCTTCAACACGTTTTACTATCATGTCGGCTTTTGGCTTTACAATAAACAGCTCATCTAAGCGTGTTTTCATGTTATCAATTAAGCCTTTAGCTTCACTTAGGTACTGCGCTTTACCCGCTTCAGTATTAGCAAGGTAAAATTGCTTGTCGGTTTTCATAAACTGCATAAAGGCGTTTAAGTCACCCTCAAAGCCAACTTTATCTTTGATGGCACGCATTTCATCATGAATACGTGACACTTCGGCAAGGCCAATGGCATGAATTTCTTTTGCTGTAAGGTCTGTCGTGGTAGTGCGTTTAAGCGCGTTATTGTAAAACGCTTCGCCATCAGGGAATTTCCAAGCACCGTCACGGTCATCAGCACGCTTTTCTAGCTGTGCAATGTAGTTAATTAACTTAGAGTAAGCAGGTTTAACTGCTGTTTTTAATGCATCAGTCGCTTTACTAATAAGTGCATCTTTTTCAGCTTGGTCGATTTCTAATGCATTTACTTTACGTTTAAAGTCAGCTAATAGCGTAGAATCTTCACCTTGTTCAAACGGCGCACCTTTAATGATGTTTTTGCTTGAATCAATCACGTGTGGAAATACAAATTTAGGCGCGATGATGTTTTTATCGGCGCGAATTTCTAAGCCGGTAATAAGTTGATCAAATACACCCGGCACGCCATTTAAACGAGCAATATAATCGTTTGCTTCTTTTACGTTGCTAATTTGATGCTGGTTAATTAAAAAAGCCGGCACCATAGAGTGCGTACCAAACATTTGGTTTACTGGGTAGTTATGGTAACGCCATTTAAAATCAGCAATGCTAGCTTCTAAATCTTGTTTTTTTAAATCATAACTTACTTGAGTAGCTGCATCTAATTGCGCACGGTCAATGCTGTTGAGCGTGACCAAATCGGCTTTAGTTTGTGCCAAGTCTTTAAGCGCTTTTTCTTCGCTGTTGTCATCCCATTTATCGTAATCTTTTTTGATGCCCATGTAGGTTTGATAAACTGGGCTGCTCATTACATCACGATCAAAAGTGTCTTCAAAAAAAGCATTCGCTTTATCAATTTCACTTTGTACAGGTTGAGCTTGAACCGCAGGTGCAGGCGTTGATTGTTGTGTTGCTTGTTGGCAACCTGCAAGCAGTGCCACGCTTACCGTGGCAGCAATTAGAGTAAGTTTACGCATTCGTTTCCCTTTTGTTGTTAGAAACCCATTAGGGTATTTTAATTTTTCATGTATTTACTTTACATGCGCATAACGCCAAAAGCGTTATACGAACAATTCTAGCAGGTCATTTAAAAAGCGATGGCCTTTAAGGCTTACTTGCCAATGGCCGTCTTTTTCTATTAATAAACCTGTGTTAATAGCTTTATTTAAAGCCGCTTGTTGGCTTTGTAATGGCTGATTAGTCAGTGCACTGTAGTCTTCAATCGGACATGGCTCTGTTAAACGAAAGCGATTCATAAAAAACTCAAACGCTAAGTCGTCTTGTTCTACTTGCCAGCTTTTGTATAAGTAGGGCTTAATAATGTCCATGTAGCCCCGTGGGTGTTTAACCTTTTCAGTGCGTGTTATCACCCCCGTTTTCGAATCAGTAACCTTACCATGGGCGCCACAGCCAATACCAAGATAATCGCCAAACCGCCAATAATTCAAGTTATGTTGGCATTGAAAGCCCGGTTTTGCATATCCTGATATTTCGTATTGCTGATAGCCTGCTTGTGCTAATAATGCTTGGCCTTGTTCTTGAATATCCCATAAGGTTTCATCTTGTGGCAACGTGGGCGGTTTTGAAGCAAATTGCGTATTAGGCTCAATGGTGAGCTGATACCAAGAAATATGTGGTGGGCTCAGGGCAATAATTTGTTTTAAATCACTTAGTGCGTCATTGAGGGATTGCCCTGGTAAGCCATGCATTAAATCAAGGTTAAAGCTATTCAACCCTGCTTCACTAGCTTGTTGTGCTGCATAACAGGCCTCATCGGCACCATGAATTCGGCCTAAGGCTTTTAACTTATCATTTTGCATGCTTTGCACGCCAATAGAGATACGGTTAATCCCTGCTTTTACATAATCTTTAAAACGGCCAGTTTCGACTGTGCCGGGGTTTGCTTCAAGGGTTATTTCACAGTTATCGGCTAGGCCTATGAGGCTATCTACTTCATTGAGTAAACGGGTGTATGCCGCGCCGGTTAATAGGCTTGGCGTGCCGCCGCCAATAAAAATGCTGTGAATTTTTCGCCCTTGTACTAAGTGTAAATCAGCTTTTAAATCGTCAATTAAGTGCTGTACATATTCAGCTTCAGGGATGTCACCTTTTTGCCCGTGGCTATTAAAGTCGCAGTAAGGGCATTTTTGCACGCACCAAGGCACGTGCACATATAAACTCAGTGGAGGAAGGTTCACAGGCCGCCTTTGTGTTGTAACTCTTGTAGTAATTTATTAAGTGCTTGCCCACGGTGACTTAGTGCATTCTTCTGCTCTTTTGTAAGCTCTGCACTGGTACAATTTTCTGATGGTACAAAAAAGATAGGATCGTAACCAAAGCCACCTTTACCGTGTTGGCTAAGGGTAATTTCGCCCTCCCAGCTAGCACTGCAAATAAGTGGAGTAGGGTCGTCGGCATGACGCATTAGTACCAACACACACCAAAAGCGAGCGCTGCGATTAGGGTTGTTGCCTAAATCAGCCAGTAATTTATCGATATTATCTTGATCGCTTGCGCTATTTCCTGCAAAACGAGCAGAGTAAACACCGGGTGCGCCATTCAGGCCATCAACTTCTAAGCCTGAATCATCTGCAATAGCAGGCAGTCCGGTAATTTTAGCCGCATGACGCGCTTTAATTATCGCGTTTTCTACAAACGTGGTGCCTGTTTCGTCTACGTCACTGACATTAAAGTCGCTTTGCGGTACAACATTAATATTAAGTGAGCTGAGCATGTTAGCCAGCTCATTCACTTTTCCGGGGTTGCCGGTTGCAAGAACTAAGGTGTTGGTCATATTTAATCTACGTAAAATTTTTGCTTAAACTTTAATGTTTGAAACTGATTACCTTGTTGGATTTCAATTTCAAAACGTAAAATCTCTTCGTTGGTGTAATCTACTTGTGCTAGGTAATAAATTGAATCGCCTTCAACGACTTCTTTAAAGTTAAGGGTTTGCTTGTTACCTAATAAGTTTTTAGCGGTACCTTGTAATGTTGCTTTTTGAGCGGCTTTATCTGCATTATTTTTTAATATTGAAATATTAACAATGCCTTTATAGCCACTACGCTCAAGGTCATAGGCTTTAGCTATTTGTGGTTGAATAAACGTTGATGGAAAGGCTATGTAATGAACTTGCCAAGGGCCTAGTTCTTTGTATTGGGCGCCTTGTTCTTGAGCGCTGTGTGCATTAAATGCTAAAGCGAGACAAGCAATAAAACAAAACTTGATTAAACGTTGCATGGTTAACTCCTGAATATATAAAAAAGAGGCGCTAGGCCTCTTTTATATTACGTTATGCTTAAGCTAAAAGGTCCATTAGCAGCATTTGTAAAAACTGAATGCCGATAATCAGTACCAATACCGATAAATCTAATCCCCCCAATGGCGGTAAAATTTTACGGATTGGCTTTAACATTGGCTCAGTTAGCTGATGGAATACCGCTTCAATTGGGTTATAGCCTTGGCTTACCCAGCTTAAAATAGCGCGGATGATTAACACCCAAAAGACTAAATTTAAACCTTCTTTTAAAACAGTTATTAGCGCCTGTATAAGTACAGGTTGAATAGCCCAAGAGCTATAAATAAGCCACATTAATGTACTTATTTTTGCAGCCGCTACTATAAATGCCAGTAACAAAGAGGCTAAATCAAGCCCGCCCAGCCCTGGAATGATTTTTCGCAGTGGATTAACTGCAAACGAAGTGGCTTTGACCACAAATTGGCTCATCGGGTTGTAAAAGTCGGCTTTTGCCCACTGTAGCCAAAAACGCAGTAGTACCACCATTAAAAATAGATCAAACAAGGTGCTAATTAAAAATTGCATGGCATTCATAGTATAACCTTCAATAAAAAATGGTTTTAAAGTTCTTGTTCCATTTGCACTGCACGCGCAATACACGCATCCATTGCATCACCCACAGTTTGGGTTAAACCTTGCGCTTTTAAATGCTCAACAGCTGCATGCGTGGTACCGCCTTTTGAGGTTACATTGGCGCGCAGTTGCGAAATGCTAATATCTGGTTGGCTAAGTGCCATTTCAGCTGCGCCTAGCGCTGTTTGCTGTACTAAGCGACGCGCGTCTTCATCATTAAAGCCCAATGCTTTCGCTTTTTCTTCAATCGCTTCCATAAATAAGAAAAAGTAAGCTGGCGAAGAGCCGGTAACAGCAATCACGTCATTTATTTGTGACTCTTGCTCTACCCATACTACAATGCCGGTACACTCAAATACTTGTTGTACAAATTCATGTTCGCTTTGCGTTTCGCCAGCGCCATACAAGCCCGATACGCCACGGCCAAGTAACGACGGTGTATTTGGCATACAACGCACCATTTTCACATCTTGGCCAAGCATTTCACGTAAGCGTTTAACGGTTAGGCCCGCAGCAACTGAGATAAATAATTTATCACTAAAGTCGATGCCTGAATCTTGAAATGATTGGCATAAGTCGCCCATCATTTGTGGTTTAACAGACAGAACAATGACATCTGCATCGCGCATAGCTTCGTTATTGTCACTGGTGGTTTGCACTTTGAAATCCGCGGCTACCTTAGCTAGTTTTTCTTGGTTGCGGTTAGTCGCAATAATATTGTTTGCGTTAAAGCCGTTTTTTACCATGCCACCAATGATGGCGTAGCTCATATTACCTGTGCCTATAAATGCGATTTTTTTATCTGACATATGTCTGTTATCACCTTTTAAGTTCGTGTTCCAAAAATATCTGTGCCGATCCTCACCATGGTTGAACCTGCCGCTATGGCAGCTTCTACATCGTTACTCATCCCCATCGACAACGTATCTATATGAGGATATTGGGTCTGTAGTTTATCAAAGCAAGTTTGTAATTGCTCAAAATATTGAGTTTGCGTGTTTTCATCGTCACTTTTTGCAGGAATAGCCATTAGTCCGCGCAGTTTTAATTGCGAGCATTGACTTATAAATTGTGCTAATTGGTCAATTTCTTCTACTGCACAGCCCGACTTTGCTTCTTCTGCGCTAATATTAACTTGTATTAGCACATTAAGTGCGGGTAGTTCCTGTGGACGCTGAGCATTTAAGCGTTTTGCTATTTTGAGCCTATCAACACTTTGCACCCAGTCAAAGTGGTTAGCCACTAAGGCGCTCTTATTTGACTGAATGGGGCCAATGAAATGCCAAACAATATCGCTAAATGTGCCTAGTTGCGCTATTTTATCTACAGCTTCTTGAACATAAGATTCACCAAATTGGCGTTGCCCTTGCTCATAAGCTGCCATAATATCAGAGACGGGTTTGGTTTTAGATACTGCAAGTAACGTAATGTCGTTACTGTTACGCTGCGCATTTTGCGCTGCCTCTGCAATTCTAGCGTAGGCGGATGTGAGTCGTTCTGCTATTGTAACCATATATTTATCAGTTAGTTGTGGAGTCATAAATGGATATCACCGAATTATTGGCATTTAGTGTGCAACATAAAGCATCAGATTTGCACTTATCATCAGGGGTGTCACCTATGATACGTGTTGATGGTGATGTGCGACGTATTAATATACCAGCACTTGGAGATAAAGAAGTCAGCAGTCTGGTTTATGACATTATGAACGATAACCAGCGTAAGGACTATGAGCAAAATCTCGAAGTGGATTTTTCTTTTGAAGTCCCTAATTTAGCACGTTTTCGTGTAAATGCCTTTAACTCTAATCGTGGTCCTGCTGCCGTATTCCGTACCATACCTAGTGACGTACTGACACTTGAAGATTTGGGCGCGCCGGAAATATTCAAACAAATTTCAGATAATCCACGAGGTCTGGTATTAGTCACGGGTCCTACGGGTTCAGGTAAGTCGACTACACTTGCAGCCATGGTTGATTATATAAATCAAACTAAACATCATCATGTACTGACCATTGAAGATCCTATCGAATTTGTGCACGACAATAAACTCAGCTTAATTAACCAGCGTGAAGTTCACCGCGATACACATAGTTTTTCTAACGCCCTGCGAAGTGCGTTGCGTGAAGATCCCGATGTTATTTTGGTCGGTGAATTACGAGATTTAGAAACTATTCGCCTTGCTATGACTGCCGCTGAAACTGGTCACTTAGTGTTTGGCACTTTGCATACCACCTCGGCACCTAAAACCATTGACCGTATCATTGACGTATTCCCAGGTGAAGAAAAAGACATGATCCGCTCTATGCTCTCAGAATCATTGCGTGCGGTTATCTCACAAACACTGATCAAGAAGGTCGGTGGAGGGCGAGTGGCTGCACACGAAATCATGTTGGCAACGCCTGCTATTCGTAACTTAATTCGTGAAGATAAAATTGCTCAAATGTACTCATCAATTCAAACCGGTGCGTCGCAGGGCATGCAAACTATGGATCAATGTTTAACAAACCTTGTTAACCGTGGCATCATCACTCATATTGCGGCGCATGCAAAAGCGCAAGATAAGACGCAGTTTAGCGCTTAAGGAATTATTATGACTTTATCTTTGAATCATTTTTTACAAATAATGATCGACAAAAAAGGCTCTGATCTATTTGTATCAAGCCAGCTGCCTATTAGCGCCAAAATTAATGGCGAGCTCACCCCTCTTAATGATGACAAACTAACCGATGAGCAAGCGCTGGCGTTGGTTGAGTCGGCAATGAGTGAAAAACAAAAAGCTGAGTTTCATAACACTAAAGAGTGTAACTTTGCGATTGCGACCAGCGAAGGGCGCTTTCGTATTTCGGCATTTTGGCAACGTGATAGAGCGGGGATGGTTATTCGCCGGATTGTGACCAAAATACCCGATGTAAAAGAGCTGGGGTTACCCTCGGCACTAACCGATGTCATTATGTCAAAGCGAGGCCTGGTATTATTTGTAGGTGGTACGGGAACCGGTAAATCAACATCACTGGCGGCACTGGTTGGTTATAGAAATCGCCATCAGCGCGGGCATATTCTAACCATAGAAGATCCAATCGAATTTGTGCATGAGCACCAAAAAAGTATTATTACCCAACGTGAAGTGGGCTTAGATACAGAAAGCTTTGAGTCAGCACTAAAAAGCTCTTTACGCCAAGCGCCAGATGTTATTTTAATTGGTGAGATTCGTTCGCAAGAAACCATGGAATATGCGTTAAGCTTTGCCGAAACTGGTCACTTATGTGTTGCCACTTTGCACGCTAATAATGCTAACCAAGCGATTGACCGTATTATGCACTTAGTGCCAAAAGAAAAGCACGACAAGCTTAAATATGACTTAGCATTAAACTTACGCGCTATTATTGCCCAGCAGCTGATCCCGACCTCTGACGGTGAAGGGCGCGTTGCAGCTATTGAGGTGTTATTGAATACGCCAATGGTGAGTGAGCTGATTAAAAACGGCAATATTGGTGGCATTAAAGAGACTATGGCCAAATCAACTGAAGTGGGCATGCAGACCTTCGACCAAGCTTTATTTGAGCTATATAGACAGCAACGGATTAACTATGCCGATGCACTGCATCATGCAGACTCACCAAATGATTTACGCTTAATGATAAAACTGCGTAATAACGAGCAGCAGGGAGCAGGCTTTTTACAAGGTGTAACCATTGATGGCCTTGATGATAAAGGTAATATGACCTAATTTTTTGCCTACATGGATGTAGTAAAGGTGCGTGAGCAGGGCGCAAGCTTTGCTCGGTTTTTACTTATTCTTACTGGATGTAAGCCAGTAGAATAAAGCAGGAGCAGTTATCGAGCCCACTAGGCTGCAAAGCTCGCTCAGCGATTAAATTGCCCCTAGTGTAAATCCACGCATAAAAAAAAGCGCCCAAGGCGCTTTTTTTGTTAAATCAATTTATTCACCATAACTGGCTTCAAAAAAACTCTCTAAAATGATCACCGCAGACATATTATCTACGTTGCCTTTACCTAAGTTTTTATAACCGCCACGTTCAAACAATCGTGCTTTAGCATCAGCGGTCGTGAGGCGCTCATCTTGAGTATGAACCGCAATACCGTAATGGTTATGCAAACGGTTGGCGAACTTCTTAGCCTTAAATGTAACCTCTTGTGAGGTGCCATCCATATTAAGCGGTAGGCCAACCACCATTAAATCAGGTTGCCACTCTTTTACCTGCACAGCAATGTCATCCCAATTAGGGATGCCATCTTGAGCTTTCACCGCTTTTAAGCTGGTGGCGCTGCCTGTCAATTCTTGACCAATTGCAATACCAATACTCTTAGTACCAAAGTCAAATCCCATTACAGTGCGTTCACCCTGCGGTTTTAGAGTTTTTTTAGTCATGTTTATCTTTTATGTTATTAGGGTCTGTTTTTACTTAGCCCACTAGGTTACAAACTTCGCGCCGCGATTAAACCGCCCCTAGTTTGAACAAATTTTAATCCGCAAAGGTCAACAGACCCTAAGCATGTCCAGCTTCTGGGCTTAGTTGGCCAATATCAAAACCAAGCATAGAAACTGCCATTTCCCAGCGTTTTTCTACGGGAGTATCAAAAATTATTTTAGGGTCGGCTTTTATAATTAGCCAACTATTATCAAGTAGTTCTTGCTCTAATTGGCCTTGCTCCCAACCAGAGTAACCTAAGGTAATTATAAATTGTTCGGGTGCTTGGGCGGTAGTTAACGTGGCTAACACATCTTTTGAGGTGGTGATCATAATATCACTGCTCAGCTTTTGGCTTGCCGAGTACCCAGGTTTTGGTGAATGTAGCACAAAACCACGATCAGTTTTAACTGGCCCACCAGCATACACTGTCACTTGCGCAGCATGTTGAGACTTATCGTTGTCAATATCAATCTTATCGAGTAATTCACCTACGGTAACATCAATCGGTTGATTGATAACAAGTCCCATAGCGCCTTCTTCATTGTGTTCACAAATATAAGTGACAGCACGTTTAAAAAAAGGGTCTTGCATTGATGGCATTGCGATTAAAAAGTGATTTTCTAATGACTGCATAATTTTTACCCTTTTAGTTATTGAATCTTGAGTATGGCATAGTCCCATGTTTTAACACTAAAAATTTATTCAACTTTAAGCGGTGATTATAGAAGCGCCACCGCTCAAAGTTTGGTATGGCTTTAATATTATTTACTAAGTTTTCTCTCTATAGCGTCAAATAAAATGCCAGTAATAGAAATATCGTAAGCGGCCTCAATTTCTTTAACACAGGTTGGGGCTGTTACGTTAATTTCAGTTAACTTATCGCCAATAATATCTAAACCAACAAATATTAAGCCTTTTTCTTTCAATGTAGGGGCAACTGCTTGAGCAATTTTAAGATCTGACTCACTAATTGGCCGTGCTTCACCACGTCCGCCGGCGGCTAAGTTACCGCGCGTTTCGCCGTTTTGTGGGATACGCGCTAAGCAATAAGGAATAACTTCACCATCAACAACCAATACGCGCTTGTCACCTTGAGTGATCTCTTCAATGTAATTTTGCGCCATAGCAAAGCGACTGCCATGCTCGGTTAAGGTTTCGCATATTACGCCAATATTGGCATCATCTGCTTTCACTCTAAAAATAGAAGCACCGCCCATGCCATCCAGTGGTTTTAAAATAATATCTTTATGCTCGGCTAAAAATTCACGGATTTGCTTTTGGCTGCGCGTAACTAATGTATCAGGTGTGTGCTCACTAAACCAAGCTGTAAATAATTTTTCATTGGCGTCGCGCAAGCTCTGCGGCTTATTAATAACTAAAGTACCGGCTTGCTCTGCACGTTCTAAAATATAGGTTGCGTAGATATATTCAGTATCAAAAGGCGGATCTTTACGCATTAAAATAACGTCTAAATCAGCCAACGCAATACTGGTTTTTTCTTCAAGCTGATACCATTTTTCTGTGTTATCAAAAACCTGTGCTTTGGCCGCTGTGGCGTAGGCATTACCTTTACGCAGCGATAAATCATCCATTTCCATATAGTAAATTTCGTAGCCACGGGTTTGCGCTTGCAGCATCATTGCAAAACCGGTGTCTTTTTTAATGTTAAACCCACTAATAGGATCTGAAATAATACCTAACTTAATTGCCATGCGCTGTGCCTTAATTTATGTGTTTTTTACAACTGTAACCTTGATATGTGGGTGCTTTTAGTTATTTCAATTAGCTAAATCGCCAAATTGTAATTGTAGTGCGCTTAAAACGGTTAATGCCGCTGTTTCTGTGCGAAGAACGCGCGGGCCTAAGCGAATATCTACAAACGCTTGTTGTTTTGTTTGCGCTATTTCATCGTCAGTAAATCCGCCTTCCGGCCCTACTAAAAAGCGTACGCCGTCATCGGGAATGGTAATGGTTTTAATACTGTGTTCGGCGCGAGGATGCAAAGTTAATTTAATGGCAGCTGTTTGCTGTTCAAGCCAGCTTTTTAAATCAACGGGAGAGTGTACTGTTGGCACAAAGTTGCGCCCAGATTGCTCTGCTGCGGCAATCGCTATTTTTTGCCATTGCTGGTGTTTTTTTTCTAAGCGGTCGCCACTTAGTTTTACGCCACAGCGCTGGCTAAAAATAGGGGTGATTTCAGTGATCCCTAATTCAACCGACTTTTGAATGGTAAAGTCCATTTTATCACCACGAGATACGCACTGGCCTAAATGAATTTTTAATGGTGATTCAACGTCATGAGAGTTAAATTCAAGCGGCATAACAACCACGCTCTTTTTACTTACCTCAATAATTTCACTGAGGAATTCTCCGCCTTCACCGTTAAAAATAGAAACCTGTTCGCCCACTTTCATGCGCAACACTCGACCTATGTGCCCTGCAGCATCATCGTCAAGGCTTAAAGGGGTATTAACAGCAATCGCAGATGATTGATAAATATGAGGCACTCGCATGGCAAATCACTTTTTTACATAGAAGTTATATCCCTCTATGGTAAGTAAGCAAAGGCTTGGGTGCAATTATTTATTTTTCAGATTCAGGGGCAGCAAGCTCAGCTAGCGCTTGTGCGGTTTGAGCTATATCGGTATGACAGGACAAATGATTTGAATGACACTCTTCATTTATAGGCTTAATGTCATAACCATGATTGGTTTGACTGATAATATAGCGTTTTTCATGTAATGAATTATAAATAAAGCGTTGTTTATCATCGGCGAGCAAATAATCTGTTTGATTAAATAACACGCCTTGAACATTGTGGTGTTCGTGGAGGTAGCTGGCGAGCTCTGAAATACTGATTTCGTTCTCAATATCGCAATAGCAATAATCTTTAACGAGTTCATCAAACATCATTTTAACTAGCTTTTGCGTATTCGCACCGGCTATTACAATGTCTTTTTTAGCAGCATCATTGGTATTAATATACTGTTTTACAAATGATCGGCTGAACTCGTTATCTATATCAATTAATAGATAACTTCCTGTTTTAATTGCCATATGCCTAAAGTCCCTGTTAATTTTACCAAACAATTAAATAGGGACGTTTAGCAACGGCTAAATTTAACGTGTTTGGTACTAAATTGAAAACATACTTATCAATAAGTAACCAATAGCACAAAATACAGCAAATTCAATACAGGCAATGCCAATATTATCCTGATGATCGACTTCAAGTGCGGTATCGATATTTGGCATTGAGATAATTTTTATTATATACGTTAAACAGTATAGTAATAGCCACATCACACCGCAATGCATTACCAAAGTAAATAAGTTTTCTACCATTTTACCGTTTTGAAACGCCGCACTTGATAAACCAGCATACGCGGCAAGTGCCAAGCCTATTGACTTACCCGCATAGCGAATACCAATTGAGGTATTTTCTAAACCAAAGTTACTTTGCAACGAAGCCCCTTGATTGGCTTTAGCAAAGCGGTTTTCGCGTATTTTACTGTCTAGGGCAAATAGGCCTTGTAAAACAAAAAAGCTTACTGAGGCTATTAATAAATTACTAAAGCCCTGAGTGTGTGTCCACGTATACAAACCCAGTACTAAAATACAGTTAGCAATCAGCATCCCTGAATCAACCAGCGCCGCACAAACGTTTTGTTTTAATATGGCAGCTTCTTCATTAAAGCGGCGTAATATCCATTTACGATGGATTAAATGCCCCATTTTTATAAACGAAAATAACAGCACAATTAATAAAATGACTTTTAGTGGATTTGATTGAGCCGTGCTAATACTTATTTCATCAAACAAAAATGCCATCGTGGCGATCACTACTGATATTTCAGAGGCAAAACTAATCCCCATTGCAAAGTTATCATGTTGCGCTAATTCTTCTTTAAGTGCTTGTTTTGCTTTTATTTGAGTAACAATTCTTAAACTAATGATAATGATACAAATAACCACAAAACTAATAGCAATCGCAACTAAACTAGTGTTAGATAATGACAAGTATGACATGGTGTTCCTAAATAGATTTACCTTGATAGGTTTTTAACCATTCTAGTATGGTTATTGGTGAGATAAAAGAGGGTATTGATGAGTAACGACACGCAGCTTCCTATTGAATTACAAAAACTGGGTGAAACGCGTTTTGCCGCGCTGTATCCCGAACAACAAATCCAGCAGCAAATCGTGCGTTTATTAGCGTTAAGTGATTTTGCTTGGCGCAGCTTAAGTTCTCAACCTTCGCTGTTATCTTGGTTGCTATGCGACGTTGAAATTAACAATAGAGAAATTTCAGATCCCTTTGCAACGCTTAATATAAATGAAGTAGAAGAGCAGCAATGTCATCAATTACTGCGCCAATATCGCGAAAAATACTGGCTAAAAGTCGCATTTTTAGACTTGTGTTGTGAAAACTCAATCGCGGATAGTATTAAATACATTAGTGAACTAGCTAATAAACTTATAGATAGTGCCAACCAATGGGCCTACAAAAATGTTGCTAAAACTAATGGTGAACCATTAGATGAAGACAAAAATTCTTTACCATTAATGGTACTAGGCATGGGGAAGTTAGGTGGGCAAGAACTCAATTACTCATCTGATATAGACCTTATTTTTGCATACCCCCGCAACGTTAAAACCCAAGGGGGACGTCGCTCGCTCGAAGCATCTGTTTTTTATACTAAAGTGGCTCAAAAGCTAATTACAGCACTGAACCAATGCACCGTAGATGGCCAAGTATTTCGGGTTGATATGCGCCTGCGCCCATTTGGTGAAAGTGGCCCGTTGGTGATGAGCTTTAATGCCATTGAAGATTACTACCAAGAGCAAGGACGTGATTGGGAGCGCTACGCGATGTTAAAAGGGCGCTTAATTGGCACGCCTAACATTTATTGGCAGGAGTTTAATACCTTGCTGAGGCCTTTTGTATATCGCCGTTATATTGATTTTTCAGTGATTGAATCGCTTAGAAAAATGAAACTCATGATTGCCCAAGAAGTGCGTCGTAAGCGCTTAACTAATAATATTAAATTAGGCGGTGGCGGCATTCGCGAAGTTGAATTTATTGTTCAAGCATTGCAAATGGTCAGAGGCGGCAGAGAAGCTAACTTACAAACACAATCTTTATTAACTGCATTAGAGCAGCTAACAGTTAGCCAAGTGATTGATGAACATGAGGCCAGCGGGCTTAAAAATAACTACCTTTATTTACGTAGGGTAGAGCAATACCTGCAAATTTTTAATGATCAGCAAACACAAACTCTGCCTGATGATGAGCTAAATCAGCAACGGTTGAATGTGTTATTGAACCAAGGTGATTTTGGCTCAGCTATTGAGAAAATAGAGCAGGTAATGGCGCAAATTCATAATGAGTTTATTCAGGTAATTGGTGAAGAAACCGAACCACTTGATACCTGTGAAGGCGCGTTTATAAGTACTTGGGATCATGGCGATGTTAGCTTTTTAAATGATCCCAGAGATGAGTGGCAAACACCATTAAATGACTTTAAACAACGGCTATCTAAAGCCAAAGTGGGTAATCGTGGACGCGATATTCTTGATAAATTAATGCCTGCATTGCTCAAACAATTAAACGACTTTAATGCCAGTGCCAGTGCATTTACAACGGTATGCCAAATATTAAATAAAATTATTTCGCGAACCGCATATTTAGAGCTGTTGTATGAAAACCCTGGAACGTTAAAACAGTTAGTTTTGCTCTGCTGCCATAGCAAGTGGATTGGTGAGCATATTTCATTGTACCCCATTTTGCTCGATGAACTTATTGACCCTGCAGTACTATATAAACCGACCCCATTAACAGCGTACAAAGATGAAATAAGACAGTATTTTTTACGTATTGAACATGACGATCTTGAACAACAAATGGAAGCATTACGTCAGTTTAAACAAACCCATCAGTTACGGATTGCCGCCGCAGATGCCACTGGTGTTATTGATGTGATGAAAGTAAGCGATCACTTAACTGCACTTGCAGAAGCAATAGTTGATCAGGCTGTTAATATTGCTTGGTATCATTGTGTTAAACGTTTTGGCATGCCACCTAATACTGACGATGAACATAAAGGCTTTGCTGTTATTGCGTATGGAAAAACCGGCGGTTTTGAGGTGGGCTATGATTCTGACCTCGATTTAGTTTTTGTCCATAACCATGACGGTACCAGCTATACCAGCGGCGACAAGGCAATTGACTCAAGGCAGTTTTATTTAAAGCTAGCGCAGCGGTTAATGCACTTATTTAATACTCGTACAGCCTCAGGTATTTTATATGAATTAGACACTCGCCTTCGTCCAGAGGGCGCATCAGGGTTATTAGCGATTAACTTAGAGAGTTTTAATCATTATCAACAAACCCAAGCGTGGACGTGGGAACATCAAGCTTTAGTAAGGGCGAGGTTAATTTTAGGCCAAACTGAACTAGTGACGCGCTTTGCACAAATTCGCGCCGAGATATTGTGTCAAAAACGTGATGTTGAACTGCTAAAAACCGACGTAATTAAAATGCGCGAAAAAATGCGTGGTCATTTAGCCAAAGGCAACGAGCAGCAGTTTGATTTAAAACAAGACGTGGGGGCGATGACTGATATTGAGTTTATGACTCAATACTTAGTATTAAAGCACGCTCATGAGTTTACCCATTTATGCGATAATTCTGACAATGTCAGAATTTTAACGGACGCGGCTAAAATTGGTTGCATTACAGACACACAAAAACAGCAACTTATTAAAGCCTATATAGATTATCGTTCACGCTATCATGTGTTGAGCCTAGATCAGCAAGGTCGCTGCGTAAAACGTGAAGATTTTAGTGAAGATATTAAAAATGTAACGTCGATATGGCAGGCTATTTTTGAATTAAATTGAATAAATACGTAGGCGCTCGATTATTATTGAGCGCCTATAAAGCCAAGGGTCTGTTGAACTTTGCGGATTGATATTTGTTCAAACTAGGGGCAATTTAATCGCGGCGCGAGGTTTGTAACCTAGTGGGCTAAGTAAGAATCGAGCAACAAAGAGTTAATTGCCCCTAGGCAGAACCCTTCGGGCAGCGCCTGTTTGGCATTTATTCCACGTTATCGCCTATTTATGGGGAATAACCACACTTCATAGGCTCTGCCTTGCCTAAATACCAAACAGACTGCTGCAAATTCAACCTTGAAAGGTCAACAGACCCTAGTTAATTACTTAGCTTTAAACAGTTTGTACGTACAAATTCAGACGGTAGCTCGGTAATGACCGCTGCACGTTGTTTAGGGCAGAAAAACGCATACACCTCATTTGAAAAATCATCATTTATAGAGCGGCTAACGCGGTATAAAGCGGAGTTAAAACTGCTATCTATGCGAAAGTGATCTTTAACAACGTAATCTTTGTCTAAGTACCACATTAAAGTAACCCCTTCGTTATTCGCATATTGAGTTAGTACAGTACGTAAGGTTGAGTCACGTTGAAAGCGACGAGGCCCTACTTCTCCACTCCAATTCAAAGGCATAGGCTCTACTACAAAAGAGCGTTGGTTCAGTGCTCTATCGAGACTAAGATCGGGTTTCTCAAGTTCAATTACAAATTTTTCGTTATCTTTATTAACGCTAATTTTATCGCGAATTGACGCATAAAAACGAGACAACCCTTCAGCTGCCGCGTTAGTGGTTTGTTGATAATTAAGTGACGACGTACCATTTAGTAAAAAGTAAATGGCTGCACCAATTAACAATAAGGCTAAAAGTATGTATCTAATCCAAAACCACATGGCTGTCACTCATCTTTGTTATTTTAATAACCCATCTTTAATAAAAAGACGGGGCGTCTTTATTGGGGCGCGTTTTAAAACGTCTATGTAGCCACATATACTGTTCAGGGGCTGCATTTATTGATTGTTCCATGCGCTTATTAACACGCCTTACATCGGCTTTATCATCACCGCTTGGAAAGTGCTCAAGCTCAGGCACGATTTCTAAATGATATTGGCCTTTCTCATCACGACGAGTAATTAGGCTCATTGTTTCGCAGTTTTTACTACCCGCAAACATCAGTGTGCCAGTGGTCGTTGCTGTGTCGGGAACTGCGTAAAAAGGCACAAATTCACAACGGTTACGGCCATAATCTTGATCAGGTAAGTAATAACAAACTTTTTTATTTTTTAATGCTTTCAATAGTCCTTTAACATCTTTTTTACCAACCATGTACTCGTTAGATCGAAGGCGTCCATTGGTGGTAAAATATTCCATAAGCGGGTTATTATGTGGGCGATAAAAACCAATACCTTGGCACTTCAATCCCATTACGCGGCTTGCCATTTCAAGGTGAAGTATATGTGGAACAAGTAATAAAACGCCTTTTCCTGATTGTTGTACGCGCTCAAAATGTTCAAGTCCTTTTAGTGATCCCAATACTTTTTTGACCCGCCACTGTGGCCACCACCAAGCCATACCGGTTTCAACCATTGCAATACCAGTATTTTCCATGTTCTTAAGTACCAGCTGTTGTTGCTCGGCTTCGCTCATTGTTGGAAAGCAGTGCTTAATATTAACCTCAGCAATGTGCCTTCTGCGTTTCATATACTTATAAACCAAGCGTCCGAGCTGCTTACCCATAGCTAATTGTAGTTTTTGTGGTAACCATGAAATAAGATATAAAAACAAAACACCAATCCAGGTTAGCCAGTAACGAGGACCTAAAAAAGAAGCTTTAAAAGGGGATGAGTTAACCACAAAAATTTTTCTCTAAAAATAAAAGGCAAGGGTCTGTTGACCTTTGCGGATTAATATTTGTTCAAACTAGGGGCGGTTTAATAGCGGCGCGAGGTTTGTAACCTAGTGGGCTAAGTAAAAACCGAGCAACAAAGAGTAAATCGCCCCTAGGCAGAACCCTTCGGGCAGCGCCTGTTTGGCATTGATGCTGCGTTATCGCCTATTTATGGGGAATAACCACACCACATAAGCTTTGCCTTGCCTAAATACCAAACAGGCTGCTGCAAATTAAACCTTGAAAGGTCAACAGACCCTAGTTTAACGCTATGTGCTTAAAAATACAAAAAGCCAGCAAAAAGCTGGCTTTAGTGATTATTTATAATGAAGTCGTGTGTTTAGTTAACGGTATTTAACCCTTGGTTTATACCCACTAAATCTTCACGGCTCAATGTTCCTGTTGCTTGTTTTAAGCGAAGCGTTGATACAACATAACGATAACGTACATCAGCAAGGTTACGCTTTGCATTGTACAAGTTTTGCGTACTGATCAGTACATCAACAATAGTACGTGTACCTACTTCAAAACCCGCTTCAGTGGCTTTTAATGCACTTTCTGCTGAAATAACAGCTTGTTCAAGCGCTTTAAATGTCGCAATGTCAGATACCACTTGATTGTAAGAAGTAATGACAGAGCGAGTTACTGCACGATAATCGGTTTCAAAATCTTGGCTTGCAGCAACGTAAAATGCACGTGCTTGATCAGTTGCAGCAACTGTTGCACCCCCTGAATAAAGTGGGACGCTAAAGTTTAGTCCAATAGAGCTTGAATCTGAACGAGGCTGGTCGTCAAAACTAGCGCCATTTAACTCACTATCTGTTAATGAGTCGCCGTAGCTAGCATTTAACGTTAGTTTTGGGTAATGACCTGCTTTTGCGAGTTCAATTTGTTCTTTAGCTATATCAACCGTTATTTTTGATACTTGCAGATTTAAGTTTTTGTCTTTAGCTATTTTAACTAAATCAGTTGCAGGCGTACTTGGCTTAACAGTAGAAAATGTTTTAGTGTTTAACATATCTAGTTTTGCGTGGTACTTACCGGTGATCTCACGTAGCTGCTCACGGGCTGTTTCTACCGCATTATTAGCAATGATCTCTTGCGCTACTGAGTTATCAAATTGTGCTTGTGCTTCATGTACATCGGTAATAGCCGTTAAACCTACAGCGTAACGCTGTTTAGTTTGTTCAAGTTGGCGCTCAATAGCACGTTTTTCAGCTTGTACAAATTCAAGGTTATCAATAGCGCTAAGTACGTTAAAATAGCCCTCAGCAACACGCACAATTAGGTTTTGCTTGGCAAAGTCGTATTGGCCGCTTGCTTGAAGTGCTTGTTTGTCGGCAATACCTAATGAATTCCATGCGCCTAAATCAAATAACGTTTGGCTTAAACTAATGCCGCGTCTGAATTGATCGGTTTCACTTTCTACTTTAACTTGGTTTGATAAATCGCCTACGCTTTGAAAAGAGCTTGAGTCGCTTTTATCGTAACTCATGGTCAAACCAATTTGCGGTAATAGTGCGCTCATAGCGCGATCGCTTTGGTATGATTGTGCATCGGCTTGGGCTTTTGCTTTTAAAACGGTAGGATCGTTGGCTGTTGCGATTTCAAAAACTTGAAGTAAATCTTCTGCATTGGCTACGGTTGAGCCCAATGCGCATGATAAACTAACCAGTGCTGCAAGGATGTTCTTTTTCATGTGATGTTCGGTCCTTAGACAATTTTTGTACTACAGGCATGTTAACCTGTTTTACTTCATAACTAAAAAAAAAATTAGTAAAACAACGTTTTCAAGTGTAACAGAATATATACCCAACAAACCCCATTCGCTCAATTTAGCGTTTTACTGGGACTGGCTATCAAGACGTTGATGTATCGGCGCTTTCAAAAAGGAAATAGAAAAACATGGCGAATAAAAGTCGTATTCAATTTACCCATGATGATGTGAGATTAAAACCGATTGAAAACCTGTATAGCGGTTTTTTTAAAATAAACCTTTATCAATTTCAGCATGCTCTGTTTGCTGGTGGAGAGTCTGAGGTTATTCGTCGAGAAATTTTAGAGCGTGGCGATGCGGTTGCGGTACTTCCTTATGATCCAGTGACTGAGCAAGTATTGCTTATAGAACAAATTCGCATTGGCGCAATTAAAAGCAAACACTCGCCGTGGCTGTTAGAATGTATAGCGGGCATGACTGATGGCAGCGAAAATTACGAGTCGGTTGTTAAAAAGGAAGCGTTTGAAGAAGCCGGGCTTAATTTAACCGAGCTTGAGTTTATGTTGTCTTATCTTTCTAGCCCAGGTGGAACCACAGAGCGTTTGTTTTTATATTTAGCTCATGCCGATTTAAGCCAAATGAGCACCGGCATTTTTGGGTTAGAAACCGAAGGTGAAGATATTAAAACCCATATTATGCACGTAGACGAAGCACTGCAGCGACTTAATAGTGGTGAAATTGATAATGCCGCTACCGTAATTTGCTTGCAATGGTTAGCGCTAAATCGCGATAAGATACGTAAAAAGTGGGCATAGTTTTTAATTTTTAATAGTAATGGCGGTATTTTGACAGCACTTTTAACCACTAATCGATATATTCAAAGTCTTCCAAAGTATTTAACGCTTTGTGAGCATAATTACGTACGCCTTTTAAAATTACTGCCTCATGAGCGAGTGATTGGTAATGTAAGAGAAGTTAAATTAGGCCACAGTGAATTTGTAATCCATATAGATGATAGTGCCAAGTACACACTCGATGTATCTATTAAACAGTTAAATGGCATGCTCGTTGGCATTGCTCCGCTGTATTTAACAGTACGTTTGTACAATGATGCGAAGGTGGCTGAAATTGTTCATCATGACTACCACCAACGAATAAAGCCTTCTTATGGTTACCCTAACCCTAAAATGCATCAAAAAGATGAAAAGTATCAGTTAAATGCTTTTTTGTATGATTGGTTAGTAGCGTGTGTTGAAAGAGGTCAATCAACACTGAATTGGGATGTAAATAATGGCTTGGTTTGATGACACTTATTATTTTGAACAGACTAGGCTTCGAATTGCACACCTAACCGATTGTCACCTTTTTAGTGATAAAAATGCTGAATACTTTGGCGTTAATACAGCAGATCATTTTGTTAAGGCATTAGCTGATATTGCAAAGCAGCAGCCGGATGCGTTGATATTTGGTGGTGACCTAACGCAAGATCACAGCTTTAATTCGTATTTATTATTTGCAGAACTTATTCATAATAGTGACGTTGATTGCCCGGTATTTTGGGTGCCTGGTAACCATGATGAGATTGAACAGCTTAATTTAATTAGTGGCGGGCAAATACAACACGCTAAACATATAGTGGCGCAAGGGATTGAACTGATATTAATTAATTCTAAAGGTGAAACGCCTGCAGGGTGGGTCAGCGCCACACATTTAGATGAAATCATGGCGTGCTTAGTTAACTCAAGCAATCGTCATATTGCATTTTGTCATCACAACCCACTGCCTATTAATGGCTACCTAGACAAACACATGCTAGAAAATGGGCCGCAATTATTAAATTTATTAGTTAATAATGGCTGCGTTGATGCGCTGTTTCATGGGCATGTCCATAATGACTATCAACAGCAGTTTAGAGGGCTTAATGTTTACGCTACCCCAGCCAGCTGCGTGCAATTTAGTAAACACAGTGCGACTTGGCAGCAAGAAAATAAAGGGGCAGCTTATCGAATGCTGTATTTAAATGCTGAGCAACAACAGCTACATATACACTCGGACGTGGTATGGTTAAACGAGTAATTTATATTCACGGTTTTAATAGCTCTGAAAAATCATATAAAGCTGTGCGCTTTGGTGAGCTTATGGCACACTATGATGTTGATTATTGTGTGCCGCGTTTAAATCATGAGCCTGTAGAGGCTATTATAGCGCTTGAACAACTATTAACACCGAATACCGTATTATTGGGCAGCTCGTTAGGTGGTTTTTTTGCCACGTATTTATCGCAGCGTTATCAAATTCCTGCGGTGGTAATTAATCCTGCCGTTGCCCCATATACACTATTAGAGCCTATACTTGGGCCTAATTATAATCCGTATCAAGATTATAATTACCAATTACAATCTCGTCATATAGATGCGTTAAAAGCATTAACGGTGACAGAGTTAAAACACCCTGAGCTGTTGTATTTATTACAGCAAACAGGGGATGAAGTGTTAAATTTTCAGCACGCAATAAAGTATTACTCACAATGTAAACAGTTAATTGAATTTGGCGGCGATCATAGCTTTAATGGCTTTGAGCGAGCTTTTTCAAGCATTGTCGATTTTCTTAAAATCAGATATTAGCGTATATAAAGATAAAAACTATGACTCAACAAAATTATAACGCCGAAGCCATTGAAGTACTTAATGGATTAGAGCCGGTAAAACGCCGCCCTGGCATGTATACAGATACCACAAGGCCAAACCATTTAGGCCAAGAGGTTATTGATAACAGTGTTGATGAAGCAATGGCTGGGCACGCAACACGCATTGATGTCATTTTACATGAAGATAATTCGCTTGAGGTGAGTGACGATGGCCGAGGTATGCCAATTGACATTCACCCAGAAGAAGGTATTCCAGGAGTTGAGTTAATATTTACTAAGCTGCATGCTGGCGGTAAGTTTTCAAACAAAAACTATCAATTTTCTGGTGGCTTGCATGGCGTAGGTATCTCGGTTGTTAATGCGCTATCTACCCGCGTGGAAGTAACGGTTCGCCGTGATGCACAGCAATTTAGAATGGCTTTTGAGCATGGCGATAAAGTTGAAGATTTAAATGTGATTGGCTCAGTGGGTAAACGCAACACCGGTACTACGGTTCGTTTTTGGCCAGATACCAGCTATTTTGACTCCGCTAATTTTTCTTTGACTAAGCTTAACCACTTATTAAAAGCCAAAGCGGTTTTATGCCCAGGTTTGCGTATTAAGTTTGTAAATAAACAAACGAAAGAAACCCAAGAATGGTTTTATGAAACAGGCTTAAAAGATTACTTAATTGAAGCCGTTAAAGGTTACGAAATACTACCTAAAGACCCATTTGTGGGTGAGTTTTCAAGCTCTATTGAAGGCGCTGATTGGGCGGTAGTATGGATGCCAGAAGGTGGTGAGTCGATAGCCGAAAGTTATGTAAACTTAATTCCTACCGCGCAAGGGGGCACCCATGTAAATGGCCTGCGCCAAGGACTTTTAGAGGCGATGCGTGAATTTTGTGAGTTTAGAAATTTATTACCACGTGGCGTAAAGCTTACCCCAGACGATATTTGGGAGCGTTGTAGCTATGTGTTGTCGGTTAAAATGCAAGACCCACAATTTGCAGGCCAAACCAAAGAAAAACTCTCATCACGTTCATGTGCTGCGTTTGTATCGGGTGTAGTAAAAGATGCCTTTAGTTTGTGGCTAAATGAGCACACTGACACCGCAGAGCTACTTTCTGAATTATGTATTTCTAATGCGCAACGACGCTTACGTGCGGCTAAAAAAGTAGTACGTAAGCGAGTAACATCAGGCCCAGCACTACCGGGTAAGCTTACCGATTGTAGCGCTGCGGATAATGACCGCACGGAATTATTTTTAGTAGAGGGTGACTCAGCAGGCGGCTCGGCAAAGCAAGCACGAGATCGTGAGTTCCAAGCAATTATGCCGCTAAGAGGTAAAATTTTAAATACTTGGGAAGTTGAATCAGGGCAAATTTTGGCCTCTCAAGAGGTGCACGATATTTCAGTTGCGCTAGGTATAGACCCTGACTCAACCGATATGTCGGGACTACGTTACAATAAAATATGTATATTAGCGGATGCTGACTCCGATGGACTGCATATTGCCACCTTACTGTGTGCCTTATTTGTACGCCATTTCCCACAATTAGTTAAAACTGGCCATGTGTATGTTGCTATGCCACCGTTATTTAGAATTGATATTGGTAAAGATGTTTACTACGCGCTGGATGAAGATGAAAAAACCGGTATTTTAGCGCGCATAGAAGCAGAAAAAAAACGTGGCAAAGTAAACGTACAACGCTTTAAAGGTTTGGGTGAAATGAACCCGCTACAATTGCGTGAAACTACCATGGACCCTAATACTCGTCGTTTAGTGCAACTCACTCTTGATGAGGAGCAGCAAACAATGGAAATGATGGATATGCTACTAGCCAAAAAGCGTTCATCAGATCGCCGTCAATGGTTAGAAGATCACGGTAACAAGGCACAAGTTTAATAAGCCTTTGGGCTTAAAGCAGGAGAGGCAAATGAATAAATTATTTAGCACACTGTTGTTACTCGGCTTAATATCATCGCCAGTGATGGCGAAAAATATACTCGACAAGCTGACCGCTGCACCGGGTTTTGAAATCAGCTTATTTGCTGATGATGTTGAAAATGCACGGCAAATTGCAGTATCAAGCAGAGGTATAGTGTATGCAGGGTCGCGTAAGGCGGGTAATGTATATGCACTGATTGACCATAACAGCGATGGCGTGGCAGATAAAAAAATAGTGATTGCAGAGGGATTAAATATGCCCTCGGGATTAGCAATTAAAGGCGGTGACTTATATGTCGGTGAAGTGCACCGTATTATTCGTTTTAAAAATATCGATAAACACCTCAAAAATCCTGAGTATGAAGTGTTTTATAGCGATTTACCCTCAGAGCGTCACCATGGTTGGAAGTTTTTGCGCTTTGCACCAAATGGCGAGCTGATAATTCCCGTGGGCGTACCGTGTAATATTTGTGAGGAAGATGCTCGCTTTGGCCGTATTTTTTCGTTAAATACCGATACCAAAGAAATAACGACTTTAGCCAAAGGTGTACGTAATACGGTGGGTTTTGACTTTCATCCTAGTACGCAAATGCTATGGTTTAGCGATAACGGCCGCGACATGATGGGGGATGATATTCCACCCGATGAGCTAAACCGTATTACTAAGGAAGAAGAGCACTTTGGTTTTCCATACGTGCATGGTGGCGTTATTGTTGATCCTGAGTTTGGTGAAGGCAAAAATATTGCTGATTACACTCAACCTGCATTGGCATTGGGGGCGCATGTTGCGCCATTAGGTATTCATTTTTATACCGGCAAACAGTTCCCAGATAGCTACAAACAACAGTTATTTGTTGCTGAGCATGGTTCATGGAATCGCTCTAAAAAGGTCGGTTATAAAGTGGCTGTGGCAACCATAGAAAATGCCAAAGTAACTAACTATACGCCATTGATCACCGGCTTTATGCAAGACGAAACAACATTTGGACGCCCTGTTGCATTTGCACAATTAAATGATGGCAGTCTATTGGTAAGCGATGATTACGCAAACGTAATTTACCGCGTAAGCTATAAGAAAAACTAGGTAAGCTTTAATGAGTGATACAGATACCTTGCTAATGCAAGGAATTGAACAGCAAACAATGGGGCGTTTTACCGAAGACGCTTATTTAAATTATTCAATGTACGTGATCATGGATCGTGCCTTACCGCACGTTGGTGACGGCCTCAAACCAGTTCAGCGTCGTATTATTTATGCGATGAGTGAATTGGGGTTATCGGCGAATGCAAAGTATAAAAAATCAGCCCGTACCGTGGGTGACGTATTAGGTAAATACCATCCTCACGGTGATAGTGCCTGTTATGAAGCTATGGTACTTATGGCGCAGCCGTTTTCTTATCGCTACCCCTTGGTTGATGGTCAAGGTAACTGGGGTGCTGCAGATGATCCGAAGTCGTTTGCGGCAATGCGTTATACCGAAGCGCGTTTATCTAAATTCTCTGAAGTATTACTTAAAGAGTTAGGCCAAGGGACTGTTGATTGGACGCCAAACTTCGACGGCACCATGGATGAACCATTAGTATTGCCATCGCGCTTACCGCATATATTACTTAATGGTGTCACCGGTATTGCGGTAGGTATGGCAACCGATATACCGCCGCATAATGTGCGTGAAGTAGCCAGTGCCTGTTGTTTATTACTTGATAAACCAAAAACAGAACTCGAAGAGTTATTGGATTTAGTGCATGCGCCTGATTATCCAACTGATGCTGAAATAATTACTCCAAAAGCTGATATTCACAAAATTTATAAAACCGGTCGTGGCTCAATTAAAATGCGCGCTGTGTATTGTGAAGAGCAGGGCGATATAGTTATTACTGCGTTACCGCATCAATGTTCGGGTGCAAAAGTACTTGAGCAAATTGCAGCGCAAATGAATGCTAAAAAGTTGCCGATGGTGGCCGATTTACGTGATGAGTCTGATCACGAAAACCCGACCCGTATTGTGATTGTGCCGCGTTCAAACCGAATTAAAGCTGAGCCATTAATGGCGCACTTATTTGCGACTACCGATCTTGAAAAAAATTACCGCGTAAACTTAAACATGCTCGGCTTAGATGGCCGTCCACAAGTTAAAGATTTACGTAGTATTTTAACCGAGTGGTTAACCTTTAGACGCGAAACGGTACGTCGTCGCTTGCAATATCGACTTGATAAAGTGCTGGCACGATTACATATTTTAGAAGGTTTACTGGCTGCCTTTTTAAATATTGATGAAGTTATAGAAATCATCCGCTCTGAAGATAAGCCCAAACCTTTATTAATGGAGCGCTTTGATTTAACCGATATTCAAGCAGAAGCCATTTTAGAATTAAAACTTCGTCATTTAGCAAAACTTGAAGAGTTTAAAATTCGTGGTGAGCAAGATGAATTGGCGAAAGAGCGTGACAAATTAGAGCAAACACTGGGCTCAGACCGTCGCATGTCGACCTTATTGAAAAAAGAAATTCAAGAAGCCGCAGAAATGTATGGTGATGATCGCCGCTCGCCAGTGATTGAGCGTGTAGAAGCTAAAGCACTAAGCGAAAAAGATTTAATACCATCAGAGTCAGTCACCGTGGTGTTATCAGACAAAGGCTGGGCACGGGTTGGTAAAGGTCATGACCTTGATGTAGAAGGATTAAGTTATCGCGCTGGTGACGGCTATAGGGCATCTGCTCGAGGTAAAAGTAATCAACCAGCGGTATTTTTAGATTCAGCAGGCCGTGCATTTGCCACTGATGCTCATAGTCTCCCTTCAGCGCGAAGCCAAGGCGAGCCAATGACAGGGCGCTTTAACTTAACCTCGGGCGCAAGCTTTGAGCACGTAGTTATGGGTGAAGACGCTCAAGTGTTGTTAATGGCCTCCGACGCTGGTTATGGCTTTATTACAGACTTTAAAGATTTAGTGAGTAAAAACAAAAACGGTAAAGCGTTGGTGAGTGTACCAAAAGGTGGGGTATTACTTTCGCCAATTCGCGTTAACGACGTGGCTACTGACTACTGTATGGCGATTTCCAATGAAGGACGGATGTTGTTATTCCCACTGCGTGACTTACCTAAGCTT
This sequence comes from Pseudoalteromonas sp. DL-6, assembly GCF_004328665.1. Classification (NCBI taxonomy): domain Bacteria; kingdom Pseudomonadati; phylum Pseudomonadota; class Gammaproteobacteria; order Alteromonadales; family Pseudoalteromonadaceae; genus Pseudoalteromonas; species Pseudoalteromonas sp. DL-6. The sequence goes on along the minus strand of NZ_CP019770.1, from coordinate 2,759,663 downwards.
GGTAAAGGTAAAGGCAATAAAATTATTTCTATTCCGGGTGCGAAAGTGCAAGCCCGCGAAGAGTTTGTAAAAGTATTAGCCGTTGTACCGCAAGGCAGTAGTGTAACGCTGCATGCAGGTAAGCGTAAATTAACCCTTAAGCCGAGTGACCTTGAACATTATCATGGTGAGCGAGGCCGAAGAGGCAATAAGTTACCTCGTGGCTTGCAGCGCGTTGATGAAGCCGTTGTAGAGTTAACACCTCAGCAAGTAGATGAGCCAAGCTCAGACGCAGAGCAAAGTTAATACACTCGAAAAATTAGACTAAACTAGACAACGGCTTACTCAGGTAAGCCGTTTTTTTTATGACTGTTTTATTTCAGCGCACGCTTGTGCGCTATTTTCTCGTCTGCGCAATAAAATAACGTTATAATAAAGCAATACATAATTGTGGTTATATTGGAGAGGCGCACTTGCTAGCTGTTATACGTATTTTAATAATGCTGTTGTTTATATTATTAAGTTGTTTTTTTGGTTTGTTATTATCAATATTTAGACCATTTCACCCTAATAATGTGCATGTTATTGCAAGTTGGTTTGGCTCAATGGCTAAAATGCTTGGGGTTAAATTAGAACTAAAATATCATCCCGATGCGCTTAAGGTGGGACCCGCTGTGTATGTAGCGAATCATCAAAATAGCTATGATTTATTTACTGTTCCAGCTATGGTGCCAAAAAACTGTGTGAGTGTTGGCAAAAAAAGTCTGAAGTGGATCCCATTTTTTGGTCAGCTGTATTGGTTGTCGGGTAATATTTTAATCGACAGAGCGAATCGTTCAAAAGCGGCAGGCACTATTTCTAAAGCAGCGGCTAAAATAAGACAAAAAGGCTTATCGGTGTGGATGTTCCCTGAGGGGACGCGCAGTTATGGTCGAGGTTTACTCCCTTTTAAAACCGGTGCGTTTCATACGGCAATGAGTGCAGAGGTGCCTATTGTGCCAGTATGTATGAACACAACCGATAAAACCATTAAACTAAATCGTTGGGATAATGGTACAATTTACATCGAAATGTTAGCCCCCATAGCACTTGATAAAAGTATCAGTGCCCGTGAACATGCTAAAAGTGTGCACAGCATTATGGCTGCTAAAATAACAGAATTAGATGCTCAAGTGAGAGAGAAATAATGGAAAACTGGCGTGAAATAAGTGAAGACATCGTAACTTCATTACTTGAAGATGGTTCCGATCCGGAAATTCTTTATGAAGTAGAACACCACTTTGTATGTGAAGACTTTACTAAGTTAGAACAAGCTGCACTTGCTGCGTTTAAACTAGGTTACGATGTAGAAGAGCCAGCAGAACTTGAGCTTGAAGACGGCGAAAAAATTTGGAGCTTTGACATTGTTGTTGAAGCCGAATTAGATGTTGACGTTATAATGGAAGACGTTGATAAGCTTGCGCAGCTTGCGGTTGAATGTGATGTAGAATACGACGGTTGGGGCACTTACTTTCAAGAGTAAGGGTGTCTAATGCAAAAGGCGAACAATAATGTTCGCCTTTTTTGTGTCTTGTTGGAGCTATGCTGTAATTACAGCCACTTTTTATTTTTAAAGTAAATACCAATGCCACCAGTCAAAACAACCAAAAAAACGACAAATGCAGTGAATGCATAGGGGCTGTCTGTCCCTGGTATACCGCCGACGTTGACACCTAATAATCCAGTTAAAAATCCCAGCGGTAAAAATAAAGCCGCCACTACCGACATCACATACATACGCTGATTTAATTGCTCAGACACTTGGTTAGTAATGGTTTGTTGAATAACTTGCGCGCGCTCTATTGAGCTATCGAGCTCTTCTAAATAGCGAATAAGTAAGTTGGTGGTTTCATTTAGCTTGGCTTTATTTTCGTCAAAAAGCCATGGGTAATGATGATTAACCATGTTGCTTAACGCTTCTTTTTGTGGTTTTAAGTACCGTTTTAGCGCGATTGTTTGACGGCGAAGTTGCGACAAGCCCTGGTTATCAAACTTTTTACTGGGTTCATCAATTTCTTCTTCAAACTCATCTAAGCTTTCATCTAGTTCATCTATTACCGTTTGCATACGTGAAGTGAGTTTCTGCGCTAATGTACACACCAGTTCAGAAATACTGCTTGGCCCCTCGTTATTATTTAATGAGGTTAGAATATCTTGCACTGATAATAATCGGCGCTTGCGGGTAGTGATCACCACATCTTTATTAATAAATAAGCGAATAGACACCATGTCTTCAGGGCTTTGTGCTGGATTTAAATTAATTCCACGTAAAAACAGCATATGGCCATTCGTTGTAGGAGTAATACGAGGGCGTGTTTCATCTGCGGTCAGTGATTCAAGTTCGTAGTCGTTTAACAGCCCGCAATTTTTTAACCAGTCAACGGCTTCTTTTTGACTGTAGTCCATATGCACCCACAGCTTTCCATCAGTGGGTTGCCATTGGCGTAATTGTTTACTGTTTTCTATTGGGCGAGCACCGCCTTGTTCATCAAGAATAAGCGCATGAAGTAAGCCGTTAATCATAATAATTTCTCATAAATGGTATATTTTTAATACAGTTGACTGTAATGTATTTAATTAAGTAAATAAAATTTAGCTTTACTTTTCGTATGTTAAATTGAGTTAAGCAACAAAAAATTGTTTTTTAGCCTATGGTTAAGTGCACCCGCTAAGGTGCATTGTTAAACGAGTTAACTTAAAAGGTCAATCAAATCGGCTTATCGAGTAGATGAATTTATTTTGTTGGTATTTTGTTGGCTGTAGCGTATAAAACACTTTTTTTACTAAGGGCACATTTATGACGACAAAAATAACAGTTGGTTGGCGTGAGTGGTTAAGTTTACCCGAGCTAGGCATCGAGCAAATTAAAGCAAAAATAGATACTGGTGCGCGTACTTCCTGTATTCATGCAATTAATATTGAAGAGTACGAAGTAGATGGCGAAAAATGGGTTAAATTTACAGCCCAACCATTGCAAGAAGACGAGCAAACGCAAATTACCTGCAATGCCAAAGTTAAAAAGATGAAGTACGTCACCAGCTCTAGTGGCCAGAGAGAATTACGTTATTTTATTGAGACCACATTACATGCAGGCGAATATAGCTGGCCAATAGAAATAACATTAACAAGTCGTGCGTCAATGAAGTTTAGAATGTTGTTAGGGCGCACAGCAATGGAAAATCGTATAGTCGTTGATCCGGCTTTATCACATTTATTATAAGAATTCGTTGAGCAGCGTTAAGTGTTAACGTCATGCTTAACATCATTTAGTTAAGGCTTTAATGATGAAAATTGGTATTTTATCTCGTAACAAAAAATTATATTCAACGCGTCGTCTAATCGAAGCTGCTGAGGCGCGCGGACATGAAGTGAAAGTAATTGATGCGTTACGCTCTTACATGAACATAAACTCAGAACAACCTGAAATTCATTATCGTGGTGAAAACCTAAAAGATTTCGATGCTATCGTGCCACGTATTGGTGCATCGGTTACATTTTATGGTTGTGCTGTATTACGCCAATTTGAAATGATGGGGGTGTTCCCTGTTAATGAATCTGTGGCTATTTCTCGCTCTCGCGATAAATTACGTTCTTTGCAGTTACTATCACGTAAAGGTGTGGGTATGCCGGTTACAGGCTTTGCCAGCAAGCCAGATGACGTAAAAGATTTATTAGAAATGGTAGGCGGCGCACCGGTTGTTATTAAGCTACTTGAAGGTACTCAAGGTATTGGTGTGGTATTGGCCGAAACACGTAAAGCAGCTGAAAGTGTTATTGAGGCATTCATGGGTTTAAAAGCCAATATCATGGTGCAAGAGTACATTAAAGAAGCAGGCGGTGCAGACATTCGTTGTTTTGTATTGGGTGATAAAGTAATTGCTGCGATGAAACGCCAAGCGCAAGAAGGCGAGTTCCGCTCTAATCTTCACCGTGGTGGTAGTGCTACACTGGTGCGTATTACTCCAGAAGAGCGTAAAACAGCAGTTGCAGCGGCAAAAGCAATGGGCTTAAACGTTGCTGGCGTTGACTTACTTCGCTCATCTCGTGGTCCTTTGGTTATGGAAGTAAACTCATCGCCAGGCCTTGAGGGAATTGAAGTGGCAACAGGTAAAGATATAGCGGGTATGGTGATTGATTTCATCGAAAAAACGGCCTCAGTGAAAGGAACAGCAACACGTGGCAAAGGTTAAAATTAACCGTCCTTTTACCTTATTAGGTGAAAGTATTGGCGTAGGTGAGCGAAAAACACTGGCGCTGGAAGCTGCAAAGCTTTATACCCATTCTCCGCTTAATATCCCTATTGAAGTGGTCAATGGTGTAATGGAAGGCCCTGTCTTGATGGTTTGCGCCGCAATACATGGTGATGAGCTAAATGGTGTTGAAGTGGTGCGCCAATTACTGGCTAAAATCGACCCTAGCCAGCTACGTGGAACCCTTATCGCAGTGCCGATTGTGAATGTGTTTGGTTTTATTCATAAGTCGCGTTACTTGCCTGATCGCCGCGATATGAACCGAAGTTTTCCTGGGTCTGAGCGTGGCTCGTTAGCGGGTCGCATGGCGTATATGTTTTTTAACCAAGTCGCTGTGCACTGTACGCATATTATAGATTTGCATACGGGTGCGATTCACCGTACTAACTTACCGCAAATACGCGCTAATTTAGCCGATGAAGCAACAGCGCAAATGGCTAAAGCCTTTGGCACACCAGCAGTAATTAACGCGTCGTTACGCAATGGCTCGCTGCGTAGTGAAGCGGCCAATTTGGGTATACCCGTTATTACCTACGAAGCCGGTGAGGCGTTGCGCTTTGACCCGATTGCAATTGCAGCAGGGGTTCAAGGAGTTGATTATGTTATGCGTCATTTAAAAATGATGCGTGGTAAGCGTCCTAAAAAGCTACCTGAGCCAGTTATTGCAGGTTCAACAAGTTGGGTGCGAGCTGAGGTTGATGGCATAGTAAGAGCGCAAGTATCGTTAGGTGAAAGAGTAATGAAAGGCCAAGTGCTTGCTTATATAAGTAGCCCGCTTGGCGACTCTGAGCTTGAACTGCTTGCCCCACGTAGCGGTATTATTATTGGTCAGCAAACCATGCCACTAGTAAATGAAGGCGATGCCGTATTTCATATTGCTTACTTTGCCCACTCAAATAGTTTGGTAGAGCAACAGCTTGAAAGTTTTATTGGTGAAATAAGCGATTTAGACGATGAGCTGAAAACAGCTGAGCTAAATAACTAACCTATTAACAGCTACTAAAAAGCCGTTTTAGTTAATAAAACGGCTTTTTTTATGCTAAATTTATGATTTTTTAGGGCCAATAATGCGTTTGATTTTAGGTGCTTTTGTTGGTTTTGGCTCTGTATTGAGTACTAACACGGGGCGGGTAACAAATAAGTTATTAGGGTAAATCACTCTGTGGCCATCAACGTGTTCGAGTAAGACATTCATCAGCCCCATTTCAATAATACGCCCTTCAATGGCGTTAGCTCCATCCACAATTCTCACCCAATAACCTACACGGCAGTCATTTTGAATAAACATCAGTAAAAACGCGGTTAAGTTACTCAGCAATGACCACGCCGCAAAGAGTGCAACGCCTAGCATGGCAAATAAAGAAGAGCCTAATACCAGTAAACCACGCAGTTCTATTCCCCAAAAAACTAATACTAAACACAGCATCACAAAGGCGAGTATTATTTTTAATAGTAACTCTGCACGGTATTTTCGGTGTAAATCGATTTTACCTCGAATGGCTTTTTCGAGTAATTTTTTAGTTAGCTTTAACAGCAACGGAAAGCTTAAAAGGGCAATAATGGTTACGATTAATTTATATTGTGTGCCCACAAGCTCTAAAACAGTGATTAATTCCAAAACGTATTCTCACAATAATGATAGGCGCACAGTTTAACGTTTTAGCTTTGTGCGCAGTAGTGATTTAAAAAGAATTTTTGACGCTCAGTAGCCACTGTACCGAGTCAACATCGTTGTATTTATTTAGTGGCGCAGCAATATCAAGGTGGATCATGGTACCTGCATTGGCGCGACTTGGCGCAAGGCGTAAACCTAAACCCACATTTTTAAGCACAGGGGTATTTTCAACTTGATACAGGGTATTCGAGTCGTTGTTATACCATGCGCGGCCTACATCTACAAAGGCTGCACCACCCACTTTAAATAGCTGTAGTAAATCATATTCCCAATAGTAGCGCTTTTCTAAGCTGACTAAAAAACTACGATCCCCATGTTGAAACTCCATAGGGTAACCGCGTAAACCGGTTTCTCCCCCTAGGGTAAGCTGTTTATCATTGGTGAGATTTTTTGCGTATTGTAGCCTGGCTTTTACATACCAAGACTGATCAATACTGGTATTTAAATAATATTGAATTTGGCTGGTGGTGATTAAGTTTTCAAGCTGTTTTTGTTCTTTATTCCAATAACCTTGAATATCAGCGTGAAAGCGCCACAGCGTATTATCGCCACTAAAATGTGCCTTGTTAAAGTTAAACGAGTAAATAGCGCGGCTATCGTCATTACTAATCGATTCATCAGAGTAACCCAACGTAGCTTTGATATTCCAACCTAAATTTAAATCCTCGGTACGATAAATACTGTCAAAGTTACGCACTTTTATAAAGTTATCTTCAAACCAATGGCCGCTTACATAAGGGTAACTAAGTTGCCTATTTTCAGCTAGCGGCACTGTGGTTTCATCTATGCTTTTAAATGTTTGTTGCTCATCAATATAACCAAGGCTTAAACGCTGTGTCCAATTATGACTAAGGGCTTTAGAGTGACCAAAAAACACCTGATTTAGATCGGAGGTTTGTTCAAACTCACTAAATTTTTCGCCCCTAAGGTAGAGGGCTTCTTCTCGCTGGGTCGAGTAACTCAGGGCACCATAACTATAAGGTGTATCAATAGCGTAAAACGGGTAAGTTAGCTCAATTAAGTGACTCTTGCCGTCACTATTGTCAGCATACTCTAAACGCCCTCTGTAGCGACTTGATAGGATATTTGGATCATCGTAAACAAATAAATAGCCATTACGATCACTGTCGGTTTTGCGGGCAAACGATAGTCGTTTACCCCACCCAAATAAGTTCGACTCGCGAAAGCCAATACTTGATTTATTTTCGCCGCCACTGCGGCTAAAGCTAAGCTCTGGTAATAAAGTCCATAAATCGCGAGTCACCACGGTTACATCAACATCGCCATCGCAGTTTTCGTTGGCAATGATTTGTGCGTCATATAAATAGTTTTGTTTACGCAGTAGCCGCTCAGATTCCGCTAGCGTTTTTTGATTAAAAGTATCACCCGCTTTAAACAATAAAATGCTTTTAATAACCTCAGGCTCAGTTTGTATATGTGCACGGTTAGCAAAGCGAAATAGTGCGTTGTTTTCAGCTTCAAGTTCGGTATTAAAAACATTAAGTTGTTTAAGATTAATTGAGGCAATTTTAGCGTTACTATTTGTTGTAAGCGGTGGGGTTTGAGACTCGATTTGGCGACGCAAATTAATTTCATGAGTTTGTGATGAGTCGTCATTTGGGCAGCTTTGGGCTAGTGGCGTTTCTTGCGCGCAAACGCTGAGCATAAACATACTCGAAATAGAAAGGCTAAAACAACTACGTGCAATCCATTTTCTATTTAGCATTGACCCTCTTTAGCGCTATTTTGCAAAATAAAACACTTACTCTTAGCTTACATCATTGTTATTAATATGTAAGTAAAAGTGCCAATTTAGTTTATTTTTTATAGCGATTATAAGGTATTAGCGGTAAATAGGTGTTGGTCTTAGCTTAAATAAAATGTTAACGCTGCCAATAGGTTGTCAGCATCTTGCCCTTCGCCGTTAATCCATACACTTTGACTGTAATGTTCAAAATTTAAATTAAACGTGTGGTTAGCATAGTTAAAACGCAGTTGATGACGATCAGCCCCAGCCGCAAATTCACTAATGCTAATTTCATCGCTGTGCAAAAAAAACGTTCCCCACAATTCAAAGTCTTCATCGTGCGGCAGCTCTGTTGGTTTAACAATAATACATTGATGTGTGTGATCGTATTCAAGTTCGGTCATAAGGGGCTTATTGCGTTGCTAGATAATGTCGAATTGCGGTTAAAAACTCACCGCCATATTTGTTTAATTTAGTAAAACCAACTCCCGACACTTTTAAAAACTCACTGTCGTTTGTAGGCATAAGCTGCGCCATTTCGGCCAGTGTTTTATCGTTAAATACCACATAAGGAGGCACGTCATCGGCATCGGCTAATTCTTTACGTAATGCACGCAGGCGAGCGAATAGTTTTTTATCGTAATTAAACTGCGCTAATTTATCCTGATAAACGTGCTTAGCTTGTAGGCGTGGTTCAGCCAGTTGCAGCGCATACTCACCCTTTAAAATAGCGCGTGCGGCTTCAGTAAGCCGTAATGATGCGCCCTGAGTTATATCTTGGCTTAATAGCCCCTGGTGAATAAGTTGGCGTAAAATACTCAGCCAAAACTCACTGCTTTTATCTTTACCTATGCCATAGGTGCTGAGTTCATGGTGGTTGTTATCACGAATGCGACTGGTATTAGCGCCGCGCAATAACTCTACGATGTAACCTAAACCAAATCGTTGCTGTGCACGATAGACACACGAAAGTGCTTGTTGGGCAACCAGTGTGCCATCAAAGCTTTTTGGTGGATTTAAGCAAATATCACAGTTACCGCACGGCTCTCGTTGGTATTCACTAAAGTAGTTTAATAATATTTGACGTCTGCAGGTCTGCGCTTCGGCAAAACTGGCCATGGCATTAAAACGTTGTTCTTCTACTCGACGGCGTTGCTCATCGTCAATATCTTCAAAAAAGCGTCTAACCCGGCCTATATCTGCGGGGTCAAAATACATAATGGCTTCTGCAGCCAGTCCATCACGCCCAGCGCGACCTGTTTCTTGATAATACGCTTCAATACTTTTTGGAATGTCGTAATGCAGTACAAAACGCACGTTAGGCTTGTTAATTCCCATTCCAAAGGCAACAGTGGCAACCACAATTTGAATATCGTCACGAGCAAACCCGGTTTGCACAAATTGACGCTGTTCGTTACTCATTCCCGCATGATAAGCCGCGGCATTGAGACCTGCATCGGCAAGTTTTTCAGCAATGTCATCAACCCGCTTGCGGCTGGTGCAATAAATAATACCGCTTTGATTTTTTTGCTCTTTTAAATAACGCAGTAATTGCACCATAGGTTTAAATTTTTCTTCTATGGTGTAACGAATATTAGGGCGGTCAAAGCTGCCAGTGTGAATATAAGGCTGCTGCAGCTTTAGTTGCTCAACAATATCAAAGCGAGTGGCTTTATCAGCGGTGGCAGTGAGTGCCATCATCGGCACATTTGCAAAGCGTTGTTTAAGCTCATTTAAACGAAAATAATGTGGTCTAAAGTCATGACCCCAATGAGAAACACAATGCGCCTCATCAATAGCAAACAAGCTGACATTTAAATGCGATAACCGCTCTAAAAATTCTCTTTGCAGCACTTTCTCAGGGGCAACATAGAGTAATTTTATAAGCCCCTGATGCAACTGCTGATAGACTAGCTGCTGTTCTTCACGTGCTAAGCTGTTATTTATGTAAGCGGCTTTGACGCCTAGAGCTTGTAACTGAGTTACTTGATCTTGCATTAAAGAAATGAGCGGAGAGATAACAATGGTTACCCCCTCTAATACTAGTGCGGGTATTTGGTAACAAACCGATTTGCCACCACCGGTAGGCAATAATACTAACGAGTCTTGGCCATTAATTGCAGCATCAATTACTGCACTTTGACCGTCGCGAAATTCACTGTAACCAAACACTTGTTTGAGTACAGTTTCGGGTTTACGCACCAGCGTATTGGGAGAGGGAGTTAGTGTATTCATCGGCGCTATTTTAGTGGTTTTTTGTCAGGATGTCTTTAGCTTTCATTACTTGGTGTAAACATAGGTAATGATAATCGAGGAGGTTACAACAGCTTAAAGTTGTGCTTTACTCATCGTACCACCTTAAAACATAGAGAATAATAATGAATAAAGAAATGTTGATTGAACAAGTTGGGGCGTTGTTTGTAAATAATATGCCTTTTAACCAGTTTTTAAAAATAGCGGTGGAGTCGCTTAGTACTGAACAAGCTAAAATCTCCTTTCCTTGGCAAGATGTGTTAATAGGCAACCCCGCGCAAAAAATTCTCCATGGCGGGGTTATTTCGGCAGTACTTGATAATGTGGGTGGAATGCTTGCTGCCGCCAGCGTTATAGGAAAACTAGACGATGCAGATTTACCCAGTGTACATAAAAAGCTAGCCACACTGGGGACCATAGATTTACGCACCGACTATTTACGCCCAGGTAAAGGCGAGGTGTTTATTGCTAGTGCTAAACTGATTCGCTCAGGAAATAAAGTATGCGTGTGCCGAATGGAGTTGCACAACGAGCAGTCAGTACAAATTGCTTTTGGAACGGGCACGTATTTAGTTGGCTAAAAAGTGAGAGGGGGTTAAACTTACGGCCTTTTAAATCACCAAGTGGTTACTATGTCGATTGATACCGAGCAGCGAAAGGGCGCCATTTTTGCCTGCCTCGCTTTTTTTATGTGGGGCCTAGCACCTATTTATTTTAAGATGATCCAACATGTGTCAGCATTTGAAATTTTAATGCACCGTGTTATTTGGTCAGTGGTGTTTCTTATTGTGGTAGTGAGTGTGCTGAGCTACTGGGATAAAATTAAACGCATTTTAATCCAACCTAAACTTATTTTAATGTTAGTTGTTACCTCTACCTTACTGGGATTTAACTGGGGGTTGTTTATATGGGCCATTAATAACAACCACATGCTAGATGCCAGTTTAGGCTACTATATTAATCCTTTGTTAAACGTACTGCTTGGCATGGTGTTTTTAAACGAGCGGTTACGTAAGTTGCAAGGTGCTGCTGTTGCCTTAGCTTTTACGGGCGTGTTGTTACAGCTAATTAGCTTTGGCTCATTTCCAGTTGTGGCTTTTTCGTTAGCGACATCTTTCGCGTTATATGGCTTATTACGTAAAAAGCTACAGGTTGATGCTTTGCCTGGGATTTTAATCGAGGCATTAATATTATTACCAGTGGCACTGACCTATTGGTGGTTAATGGTGCCGACCGAAACCTCTAATTTACCAGCGAATGATTGGCTAACTAATGCATTGTTAGTGAGTGCGGGCATAGTGACTACGCTGCCATTGCTATGTTTTACTGGCGCGGCTAAGCGATTGCAATACACAACGCTTGGGTTTTTTCAGTACATAGGCCCTAGCTTAATGTTTATTTTAGCAGTGGTGTTTTATGGTGAAGTGTTTGATGCTGAACGGGTAATTACCTTTGCGTGTATTTGGAGTGCATTGGCTATTTTTAGTTGGGATTCATACCATCAGTCGCGTAAACGCAGAAAAGCGGCGATTGTTGCCTCCGGAGTGGTTTAGAAACTAAACCACTTTATTACGACCCGACTCTTTGGCTTTGTAGAGCTTTAAGTCGGCTTGTTTTAATAACTCGTCAATTTGATAGGTTTCACTATGGCTGAAGCCTATCGACAGCGTAAACTTGATTTGTGCTTGGCTAAATTCATGGCTGTTAAGCTCAATAAAAAGTCTGAAACTTTCGAGTCGTTTTAGTGCTTCTTGTTCGGTCAATTCAGTAAAAAATACCGCAAATTCTTCTCCGCCTAAACGGGCAACCAATTGGTTTTCAAAATACTTATTAAAACACACCGCAAGCCCTTTTAGCACTTCATCGCCGGCATCATGGCCATAGGTATCGTTAATCGCTTTAAAATGATCAATATCAAGCATCGCTAGCATGGCTGGTGTTTCTGCCTTTTTTAACTGCTTTAACGACTTATTAGCCTCTTCGAAAAAGTAACGACGATTAGGAAGTTTAGTTAAATAGTCGGTATTGGCTTGTCGCTTTATGGTGGCTATGTGTTCTAGCATATCGACGTTTTGGCTTAACCGGCAGTAAAACTCTTCACTATTAAAAGGTTTATACAAATAATCATTTGCCCCATTTTTTAGAAATAAGGCAGATAAATTAGACGACGTAGCACCTGAAATTCCAATAATAGCTTTTTCGTCATTAGTGTAAATCCGCCTAATTTCATTGCACAGCTCAACACCGCCCATGTTAGGCATTTCTTTATCGGTAATAATTACAGCAATATCTGGCGTATTTTCAAGCTCTTTGAGCGCCTCTATGCCATCGGCTGCTTGTAATACTTGGTATTTATGACGTGTTAATAAACTACATATGTATTGGCGTGTTGACGCTGAATCATCAACAACCAGTACTTTTACCTGTTTATTGCGAGGTAGGCGGTAAAGTTGCTTTTCTAAATATTCATAAGCTTGTTTATTGCCTTTGATAATGTAATCAATAATAGGGTATTTTTCGACGGTGTCGCGAGTTTGTTTATCAATATTGCCCGTCATAACTATGGTGGGGATATCTGCTGCAACCGTGCAGGGAACCGCTTCCCCTCGCGGGGCATCAGGCAATATAAAGTCAACGACCGCGCAAAAGTAAGCGTGCTCACTTATTAGCTCTTTAGTCTCAGCCAGCGACTGAGCGATATCAACCTCGTAGCCCGCTTTTTGCGCGATATGCTTTTGCACTCGCGCAATTGCGGGTGTGTCTTCAACAATAAGTATTCTGTGCGTCACGTAACAGCCCTGTTTAAAATTTTGCAAAAGTGTTTGCTTATACAAGTTGTAACTGCTAAAACGCCAAAAAGCAACTATTGTAATGACTTATAAATTGTCAGCCTCAGAATAATAATCTTGGCTGATTGGTGTTGGCCCTGAAATTTTTGAGCGACCAAATAATGTATGAAATTTTGTTTTGCAGGTTGTTAACTTTAAGTATTTAACCCATGCTCGCTCAATTGGGTTACTTGGCTCAATTATGCCACTGACCGCATTTACAAATTGTTGCTGATATTCGTTTTGTGGCTCAATTGTTTTGTTATACAGACTTTTTAAAACAACACCGTGCTGTTCTAAAATACTTGCCTCTAACAGGGTAAAATGTCCGCTGCGGCTAAATCCGCGTGGAAAGTTTTGATCATCATAAAACTGACGTTGACTAACAAATGCTTGACGAAGTAGTGAAATATCATTGCTCATAGCTGTACCCTCATACCAATTATTAGCTGGAGTATGGGACATAATTGCTATTTTTTTAAACAAAAAATTTTTATCGTGAGGATAAAAAATTGGACATAGATTTATTAAAAACATTTGTCGAAGTGGTGCGTACTCGCCATTTTGGTAAAGCGGCAGAAAACCTATACATAACGCAGTCTGCGGTGAGTTTTCGAATTCGTCAATTAGAGCAGGGATTAGGCGTAAATTTATTTATTCGCCAGCGTAATAATATACAACTAACGGCCCCTGGTGAGCGCTTATTACCGCATGCGCAAATGATTATTACCGGTATGCAAAGAGCCAAAGTGGATGTTGCACTTGCAGATAATATGCATAAGCAAATAAGCTTAGCAGGGACTCCTAATATTTGGGATGCTTTTTTACAGTTTGGTATTACAAATATTGTATCGGCTATGCCTGGTGTATCGCTGGTGGCAGAAGTGAAAGCGCAACAAGAGAGTACTCGATTACTACTAGAACGCACCCTTGATCTCGCCATTTTATTTGATCCGCCAAAAGTGGATGAACTCGTGGTTGAACGAATTTGTGAACTACCTATTATTCCGGTGAGTGGTTACGACACCGCAACAGGCGATAACTTCTTTGATAATCAATATGTGTATGTTGATTGGGGAACCACGTTTTCTCTTTGGCATGCGCGTCAGTTTACTGGTAAAACGCCGCCTTATTTTAGAACTAGCACTGGTCGTATAGCGCTTGATTTAATACTGCAATGCGGTGGTAGTGCGTTTATTCCACAAGTATTAGTTAAAGATCATTTGGAAAAAGGCGAACTTTTTCATGTTAAAGGGGTAGAAAATACCTCAAGAGATGTATTTGTTGCCTATCATAGAGATAACGAGCAGAAAGAGTTAATTGAAACCTTAGTTAATTTGTTGTCGCAAATGACACCCAGTTTATTGAAACAAAGTAAGTAGTGATCAGGCCGTATTTTAGTTACATGTTATTTTGATTTCATAATTAATGCAGTTTTATTAACTTAAAAAGACAAAAATATGTCGTTTGTAATATTTTTGTCATTTAGTGGTGACACACTGCTGCTGTTTTAAAAATTAGCCTATTGTGATTATCGAGGAAATAACATGAAATTTGTAAAATCGAGCTTGTGCTTAGCCTTACTTAGTGGTTTATCTTTTAATGCGCTTGCAGAAGTAGACATTTACGGTAAAGCGAATGTAACCGTTCAATCATCTGACGATGGTGAAGGGTCGTTTACTGAAATTAAAAGTAATGCATCTCGTTTCGGACTTAAAGGGTCTGAAAAAATTTCAGACGGTTTAGAAGCTGTTTATAAGTTTGAATTTCAGGTTGATGTGTCGGATGCTGACTCAAAAGGCGATAAAGATAATATTTCAGCACGTAATCAATATGTAGGTTTTAAAGGTTCATTTGGTCAGGTAGTAATAGGCCGTAACGATACAGCGCTAAAGCAGGCGCAAGGTAAAGTAGACTTATTTAGCGACCTTGAAGGTGATATTAAAAATATCTTTAAAGGTGAAAACCGTTTAGGTAACTCAGTATCTTACGCTTCAAACAGCTATGAAGGCTTTAAAGTATTAGCGTCATTTATTGCAGAAGACGATGTAGATGCTAAAAATGGTTACTCAGTGGCGTTAACTTATGGTGATTCAGGCCTTAAAAAGAGCGCAGTATATGCTGCTATTGCTGCTGACAGCGAAGTGAACGGCTACGATGTAGTACGTGCAACAGTACAAGGTAAAATTGAAGATTTTAGACTTGGCGCTATGTACCAAACACAAGAAAAATTAGACGGCAGCGCAGAAGCTGATGGCTATTTAGTGAATGCAGCTTACCTAATGGGTAGTAACACTTTTAAAGTTCAATACCAAGCAATGGACTTTGATGACAGCGATGATAAAAGCGCTGTAACAGTGGGTGTTGATCATAAGCTAAACAAAAACCTTAAAGTGTTTGGCTTTTACTCAAGTTTTGATATGGACAACAACGTTGACCAAGATTACCTAGGTTTAGGTATGGAATATAAGTTTTAACTAATACTTAGTTAAAACACTCCCTTTTAACCGCACTCAGTTGAGTGCGGTTTTTTTTGCTTTAAATTATTTACTTATCTGCGCATAATAGCCAAGCATTTGGAATGAGGTGAAACTCCTCAACTATTCCCGTAACTGTGATCAGTTTTACTGTAAGTCAGATACAAGTGCCTTAAAACTTCATATAACGAGCGGGTTAACTCATTTTCTTTTTAGTACTTGTGGTACTGAGTGTGGGTTTTTCCTGCCTAGGATAATTTTTTGCACACTCAAACCTCTAAACAAACAGCGCTTTTAACCGTAAATAATGTCTCTTGGCGAGTGGGTAATACCTTAATCCTTAAGCATATTAATGTGAGTATTGAGCGTGGCAAGTTTGTTGGCTTAATTGGTCCTAATGGTGCGGGAAAATCGAGTTTACTGCGTTGCTTATATCGATTTAATCAGCCATCAGCAGGCGAGGTTAAATTTAATAATACCGATATTTGGCAACTAAAAAGCGAAGACTACGCTAAGCAGGTTGCTGTTGTGCTACAAGAAACACCGTCGCAATTTAACCTCTCGTTATTCGATGTTGTGGCTCTTGGGCTTACGCCACATAAAACGCTATTCAGTTCGACCACCCAAGCAGATAAACAAAAAATAGCTCAGGCTATTAGCCATGTGGGACTTGAATCTCATAGTACTCAATTATTTGATTCGTTATCTGGCGGTGAAAAGCAACGTGCTTTTATTGCCCGCGCTATTGTGCAGCAACCACAACTTCTTATTATGGATGAACCGACCAGTCACCTTGATGTGAAATATCAAATTCAACTTATGGAGCTGGCTAAATCTTTAGGTATTACGGTGTTCGCGTCATTTCATGACTTAAATTTAGCCGCAGCTATGTGCGATGAGTTAGTGGTTATTAAAAACGGAGAGATTGTTGATGCAGGTAAGCCAAATAAAGTGGTCACCGAGCAGATGCTGGATGAGGTGTTTGGTGTTTGTGCTCAAGTGAGCACTCACCCTCAAGCAACAATCAAAGGTGAGGCTATTCCTCATATTACTTATTATTATGGATACCAATAATATGACGGCCTTTTCTAACCACGCCGTTGCATTAATCGCTGCGCTATTATGCGCACTATTGAGTTTATTTATCGCACTAAGTTTTGGTGCGGTACCTACGTCGCTCGCAGATGTATACCAAAGCTTAACCTTTTCAAACGAGGCTTCATTTACCAGCCGTATTATTATTGAATTAAGAATGCCACGTACTTTGTTGGCTTTTTTAGCCGGTAGTGGCTTAGCGATTGCAGGTTTAATACTACAAACGGTTACCCGTAATCCCTTAGCTGATCCTTATTTATTTGGTATTTCGTCTGGTGCTTCATTAGGGGTGGTTATATTAATGTCCTTGGTAGGAGCTGGGGCGGGTATTGCACTATCTGGGGCGGCATTAACCGGCAGTTTAGTGGCGATGGGGTTATTAATTTTAATTGCAGGTAGCCAGCGCAACGCTCAAGTTGAGTCGATGTTATTGGCAGGGGTGGCCTTATCATTTTTATTTAGTGCTTTTACTAGTTTGTTACTTTATTGGAGCGATCCACAAGCAGTCGCGGCTATTTTATTTTGGACTTTAGGTAGTTTTGCTAAAGCACAGTGGCAGTCGCTGCTGTTACCTGCCTTAGTCATTATAGTATGTACAATAGTCATGTTGGGTTTTAGGCGACAGCTTAATGCGATGTTGTTAGGCGATGAAAGCGCGACAACGCTTGGTGTTAGGGTGCATCGCTTTAGAATTTTAATGCTTATTTTAAGCTCACTGATCACGGCCGTATTGGTTGCTAACTGTGGTGGAATTGGTTTTGTTGGCTTGATGGTGCCACACATAGTACGCTTTTTTATCTCTCAAGGTAGTCGTGTTGGGTTATTAATGACCGGATTAGTCGGGGGCATATTTATGGTATGGGTCGATGTGCTTGCTCGTTCACTATTAAGCAACCAAGAGCTGCCAATCGGGGTGATCACGGCGGCTATCGGCAGTCTATTTTTCTTAAGTATATTGTATTTTCGTAAGCGCCAGCTGGTGGGTAAATAATGAAAACATTAATGGTACAAGGCACTACTTCCGATGCGGGTAAAAGTACCTTGGTTGCAGCGCTTTGCAGAGTGTTTGCCAATCAAGGTGTTAATGTTGCGCCGTTTAAGCCACAAAATATGGCGCTTAATAGTGCCGTAACGCATGATGGTGGTGAAATTGGTAGAGCCCAAGCATTACAAGCCGTTGCAGCAAAAGTAGCACCTGAAATAGACTTCAATCCCATATTACTCAAACCCAATAGTGATACCGGCGCACAAGTAATTATTCATGGCAAAGTTATTAGCAATATGGAAGCCGACTCTTACCATGACTATAAAAAAGTGGCTATGGATGCGGTATTAACCTCGCATAATCGTTTAGCTAAACGCTTTGATTTATTGCTGGTTGAAGGGGCTGGTAGCCCAGCTGAAATTAACCTAAGGGCAAACGATATTGCCAATATGGGCTACGCCGAAAAGGTCGATTGTCCGGTTATTATTATTGCCGATATTGATAAAGGGGGTGTGTTTGCTCACCTAGTAGGAACTTTGGCGCTATTAAGCGAGTCAGAGCAAGCACGGGTAAAAGGCTTTGTTATTAATCGTTTTCGTGGTGACATTAGCCTATTACAAGGCGGGTTAGATTGGCTTGAAGAGTACACAGGTAAACCTGTGTTAGGGGTGTTACCCTACCTACACGATTTAGCACTTGATGCCGAAGATGCCGTTGCCATAGATAATAATGTGACCGAAGCCAGCATTAATATTGCGGTACTCCTGGTGCCTCATATTAGTAACCACACTGATTTTGATGCACTGCGATTGCACCCAAATATAAATATAAACTATGTGCGTCATACTCAAGCGATTCCATCCGTTGACTTAATCATTATGCCTGGCAGTAAAAATGTACTTAGTGATTTGGTATTTTTAAAAAATGAAGGCTGGGATCAGCAAATTAAACGCCACTTACGTTATGGTGGCAAAGTACTGGGTATTTGCGGCGGTATGCAAATGCTAGGTAATACGATTTGTGACCCTAATGCGGTGGAATCATCATTAGGGCAAATAGCTGGGTTAGCGCTTAGTGATTTTGATACCATTTTAGGTGAGCAAAAAGTGCTAAGCCAAGTAAATGCAATACTTAATTTAAACCAGCAGCAGGTTGCTTGTCACGGTTACGAAATACATGCTGGGATCAGTAAAGGTCAAGCGCTCAACAAACCACTTATTCGCTTTAATAAACACCCAAATGGCTTTGAAACTGATGGTTTTATTAGTGATGATAATGCTATTGCTGGTACTTATTTACATGGCTTATTTGACAACGCAGCCGCTACAGAGCTGCTATTAAAGTGGCTAAAACCAGACAGTGAAATTAGTGGTATCAGCATCAATGAGCATCGCGAGCGCCAGCTAGAACGCCTCGCTAAAATGTGCCAAACACATTTAAACATTGAACAAATTATTAAAATTTACCAAGGACATAACAATGACTGAATCAACAAACGACAAGCACCAACAGCGCCAGCAAAAAGTAAAAGAACAAGTTGATGCTCGAGTAGCAGCGGCACAGCAAGAAAAAGGCATTTTTCAGGTTATTACTGGTAATGGCAAAGGTAAATCAACCTCTGGTTTTGGTGTGGTTGCACGTTGTGTTGGTCACGGTAAAAAGGCGGCCGTGTGTCAGTTTATTAAAGGTACGTGGGAATGTGGTGAACGTAATTTACTGCAAGGTGCAGGGGTCGAATTTGCTGTTATGAACACAGGTTTTACTTGGGATACGCAAAATAAAGAGGCCGATACTGCGGCAGCACAAGCAACATGGCAAGATTCAAAGCGGATGCTAAGCGACAGCAGTATCGATGTGGTATTACTCGATGAGCTCACCTATATGGTGACCTATGGCTATATCGACCTTGAGGAAGTGGTTGCTGCAATTAACAACCGACCTGTAATGCAATCGGTAATTATTACTGGCCGTGCTGCGCACCGTACCTTAATTGAGCTGGCCGATACCGTAAGTGAAGTGCGTAATGTAAAGCATGCGTTTGAGTCGGGCGTAAAAGCACTAAAAGGCTTTGATTACTAATGTTAAAACGCATTATTCTTGGGCTGTTATTGTTTGCTGTTTATGTACCTCAAGCCTTAGCCGACAAGCCGCTTCGTATTGTGGCTTTGGCACCACACATAGTCGAAAATTTATATGCCATTGGGGCGGGTGATCTAATAGTGGGCACGCTGGATTACGCAGATTACCCACAAGAAGCGACTAAAATTGAGCGTATCGGCGGCTATAATGGTATTTCTATCGAAAAGTTACTCATGCTCAAGCCTGACATGGTCATTGCGTGGAAAAGCGGTAATCAGGCAGAAGATTTGGCACAAATTAAGCGACTAGGGATTGAATTGCATTTAAGTAATCCACGCTCTATTGAAGGCGTAGCTAAAGAAATACTAAAACTAGGTCAATTAACCGGTCATATTGAGCAAAGTAAAAAAGTAGCTGAGGCATTTACAGTTAAGCTCAACGCAATTAAAGCCGCGCAGCATAATAAAACCATGCTTACTGGGTTTTATCAGCTGTGGCCAGAGCCTATGATGACGGTATCAAAAAATACATGGATAAATCAGTTAATCGAAACCTGCCAAGTAACTAATGTATTTGCTGACAGCGACACAGATTACCCACAAATCAGCATTGAAAACGTGATAGTGACTAAGCCACAAGTTATTATTATTCCTGATGAAAAGTCAAAACGGGTAATACCTACAGTTAATTGGCAGCAATGGCCTGAAATTCCGGCGGTTAAATATGAGCAATTTATTAGCGTTAACGCGGATTTATTACATCGTTTTTCCCCTAGAATGCTTGATGGGTTAGCACAAATGTGTGACAAAATTGAGGTATCTAGAGAACTTATTAAGAGTCAATTATGAGCAACTGGTCATCTTTTTTAAATCACGAACTTAGCCAAGCATATATGCAGCAAACCCTTGAATATGTTGCGAATAAACGATCAAACGGTATTGCTGTGTATCCACCAGAACCACAGGTGTTTAGCGCATTTGATGCAACTCCACTTAGCGATATCAAAGTGGTTATATTAGGTCAAGACCCTTACCATGGAGAAGGGCAAGCGCATGGCTTGTGTTTTTCTGTATTGCCTGAAGTTAAAAAGCTCCCGCCTTCACTTAAAAATATTTATAAAGAGTTAGTGACGGACATTAATGGTTTTATTACGCCAGAGCATGGCTATTTACAAAGCTGGGCAGATCAAGGTGTGTTTTTGCTTAATACCGTACTAACAGTAGAGCAAGGGCAAGCCCATTCCCATAAACATTTAGGTTGGGAACAATTTACCGATAACGTAATTACTCATATAAATGAGCATTGCCAAGGAGTGGTGTTTATTTTGTGGGGCGCACATGCACAAAAAAAAGGTAAAAGCATTGATCGCCAGCGCCATCATGTATTGTCTGGGCCGCACCCTTCACCGCTTTCTGCGCATCGCGGCTTTTTTGGCTGTCAGCACTTTTCAAAAACCAATGAACTGTTAATAGCGCAAGGAGCACAGCCCATTAATTGGCAAGTATAGGGTAATTGGTATTAAAAAAGGCTTTCATAAATGAAAGCCTTTTTAGTTGCTGTTGTTGATTAAAACTCTAATTCATCAATAGCAATACTATCAGCAAAATAGTCGAGCTCCTGTAGTTCTTTGCGCAAACGTTGCTTATCTTTTATTGCTTCTATTTCACGCCATTTTCTTTTTTTATTTTTTTGAGAGGTTTTTTTCGATGTATCAGAACCTTCTAATATCTCTATTATTTCGTTTAGGCTATCCATTGATTATCTCCTATTGACCACTTTTTGAACCTCGGCAGTATCTATACCACAGCTATTAATAAAATAGAATATAAATGTGACGAAACTGTTACTGATGGGTGGTGTTTTGATGAAGATCAATACAAAAAGAACGTAAATGGGGACAAGTCGAGTATTTAAAGTAAATCGCAGACATAAAAAAACGCCGCTAAAAGCGACGTTTCTTAACTCATTAAACAGCTGTTAGTTACATCGCTTTAAAGCGTGCTTCTAATTGCTCTTGCGCATCTGCAAATGAGCGAATACCTTCAGCTAGTTTCTCAGTGGCCATAGCATCTTGGTTATGTAACCAACGGAACTGTGCTTCACTAAGTGGCTCTGGTTTTGGCTCTTTAGCAATGTCGCTCTCTAGTAAGTACTCTTGTGCGTCTTCTAAATTACCTAGCTCTTCTAAAAGATTAGGACTAATTGTTAGCTTATCGCAGCCTGTAAGGGCAATAATTTCACCGGTGTTACGAAAGCTTGCGCCCATAACAACCGTTTTGTAATCGTGACGTTTGTAAAACTCAAAAATACTACGCACCGATTGTACACCCGGGTCTTGAAGCGGGTCGGTTGGTTTTTCCATACCGTTTGCTACGTGCCAATCTAAAATTCTGCCAACAAATGGCGAAATTAAAAATACGTTTGCATCAGCACAGGCACGAGCTTGAGCATCACTAAATAAAAGCGTTAAGTTACATTTAGTGCCTTCTTTTTCTAACTGTTCTGCGGCTTTAATGCCTTCCCAAGTAGAGGCTACTTTAATTAAAATCTTGTCTTTGCTTACGCCTTCTTTTTCGTAAAGGCTCAATAGCGTGTGTGCTTTATTAATTGTTGCTTGGGTATCAAATGATAAACGTGCATCAACTTCAGTAGAAATATAACCCGGTACAATTTCGCTAATTTCTTTACCAAGTAATACTGCAAAATAATCACAAGCCAGCTCTAGTTGTTTTGCAGGCTGTTGCTCGGTTTCTTTAGCGTATTGCCATGCTTTATCTAGATAAGGTTTGTAAGCTTCAATCTCGCTCGCTTTTAAAAGCAGCGATGGATTGGTAGTCGCATCTTCAGGTTGATGTTTTTTTATGGCTTCTATATCGCCCGTGTCGGCCACGATAGAAGAATGTTGTTTAAGCCTTTGTAGAGCGCTAGTCATTTGCTTTTCCTCATTCCAAGCAAGTTAAAAGAAAATCTAAACTACCTTAATATAGCTATACTGCAACAGTGTGACAATGCTTGATAGGTCTTATGTCCTTATCAATGAAAAAACGGTAACGGTTGAGTTTTAGGTAGGATAATTTTAAACAAAACGTGCTTTTCGTCTCATTTAATGTTGAAATTGACATTAAATAATTTACAAGTCAATAGCTAACTATGATCACTGTTATTTCACCAGCAAAGAATCTTGATTACGACACGCCACCCGCAACAGATAAGTTCACTCAACCTGAATTACTTGAGCACAGCGAAGCGCTCATGAAAGTATGCCGTGAACTAACTCCTGCGCAGATTGGTAGTTTAATGAAAATTAGCGATAAGCTCGCGGGCCTTAATGCAGCACGTTTTAGTGAGTGGGCGCAACCGTTTACTACGAGTAATGCTAAACAAGCGGTGCTTGCCTTTAACGGCGATGTATATGGCGGTTTAGATGCCGACACCCTAACGGCTAAGCAACTTGATTATGCTCAAGAGCATTTACGTATACTCTCGGGTTTATACGGATTATTAAAACCACTTGATTTAATGCAAGCCTACCGCCTAGAAATGGGTACAAAGCTTGAAAACAGCCGTGGTAAAAACCTATATGAGTTTTGGGGCAGTATTATTGCTAATAAACTTAACGACGTTTTAGCGGCACAAGATGCACAATATTTAGTTAATTTAGCGTCTAACGAATACTTTAAAGCGGTAGATAAAAAAGCGCTTAACGCACAAATTATTACCCCACATTTTAAAGACTGTAAAAATGGTCAATATAAAGTGATTAGCTTTTACGCTAAAAAAGCGCGCGGCATGATGGCGCGTTACATTATCGAAAACCAAGTCACGCAATTAAGTCAGCTTAAAGAGTTTACCGTAGCCGGTTATTACTTTTGCCCAGAGGCAACCACTAAAGAACTTGAACCGGTATTTTTGCGTGAAGAGCAAAGCTAACACATCGTTTAAAGTGTTTAATAAGCCATGCATTGCATGGCTTTTTATTTATTAACCTATGTTGGTAGGTAACAACGTTGGCAGTTAAGTGTTAGTCATCACCTGTTATCTGAGTTGACTTTATTTGCCATTTATAAAAATTTACAATTACGCACTTTTGTAAAATAATATCAATTTTAGCTACACACAAGCTCTGTTATCTTTTTTCCTTGTGCATTAGTTGTTACCACGTATGTACAATCTTTGATTGATCCAGTGTTAGCGCCACCACCTCTTACGGTTATAACTTTTATACCACTAATCTGTAGTGTTTCAAACCAACTAGCAAAATGCTCCATGTTTCCTGTATTGCCAGAATTAAGAATAACTCCACTCCTATAATGAGATAATCCTGATGACTTAATAGGAAGTATATTTCCTTCTTTATCACGAGCTTGCTCAAATTTTAAGTTTGCTTTCACATTAGTGCCATTAGTTGTAACTAACTCAACACCCATTGTTACTGTAGTACCATCAGTAAAGCTGACAGTTATTTGACTAGATAAATTTAATGATGTACTTAAAAATGGTATTGATATTGAAAGATTGGCTTTTAACTCTTGGTTTTGAGAGTCAATAATATCAAACTGACTTTTAATTTCTGGGTCATTCATTATTCTATCGCTCATTTTTCCCGCAAATAATTGAGGGAAAAGCGAAACTTCAAAAGCACTTTGAAATTCATCATCGTGAGGTAGGATTATATGGCTAATTTCTTTATCTATATTTCTAAGAGCTTCTTGATTAACTGTAAATGTATTACTAACTATTCGCGATAAAGTAGAATTTTTACTATGAGTACTAACATGCTCAACAGTAAAATCACCAACCTGAAGCATTTGGTCATTTCCAGTATATACAGCTTTATATTCATCGAGAATAAAGTCTGTGCCTTGTTGATCTATAATCCAAATTTTTTGACCATCTATGAATGAGGCTGCAAGTGCCGTTATTTTTTTGCCTTCCGCACTACAATAGTCACAACTAGCAGCGGTTGTTTGAGAGGCTTGTGAATTACTTGAAAACATAATGCATAACTGCATAGTAAAAAAAATTATATATTTCATTAATAAAATATCCCTATTATATTGAGTAATATCACGCTATCATTTTTCGCTGTGGGTTGAAAGTAAAATAACTAATGATAATAGCAAATACTTTAAGTGGGTTTTTACACTAAAAACTATTGATACAAAAGTGTAGTAAGTAACCTTAAGAATAAATTAACGCTCTCTTTAATTAAGTAGTTATAAGCCATGCATTGCATCGCTTTTTATTTTGGCGCTATTTTTGCAAACCTTAGGTTATTAACCCAAACTAAGGTATAAGATAAATGCTCTCAATTCCCTCAATTACAGAAGCCGAAAAACTTATAGAAGAGAAGCTCGGTGGCTGGTTTGATGTTGTTATAAGTCATATCCCAAACTTTATCGTTGCAGTAATTATTGCGATTATATTTTCATTTATAGCCCGCCTTGCAGGCAAAGGAATGAAAAAAGTATTGCGTCGTTCCCTCGACTCTACTCAAATTGCCGACTTAATGGCCTCCATTTTTAAAGTCATTGTTTTGAGTGTAGGAGTCTTTATTGCCCTTGATTTTATGGGTTTAAAAAGTACCGTTACGTCATTGCTTGCGGGTGCAGGTATTGTTGGTCTCGCCATTGGTTTTGCTTTTCAAGATATGACCGAAAACCTAATTGCGGGTATTGCTATGGGTATTCGTAAACCGTTCAAAGCGGGTGATGTTATCGAGACCGATAACGTATTTGGTTCAGTGCATTCAATAAATTTACGTAACACACTAATAGAGAGCTTTTACGGGCAGTTGATACTGGTTCCTAATAAAATACTATTTAGAAATGTACTGCGTAATTACAGCACTTTAGGGGTCAGAAGAATAGAAGTACCAGTAGGTATTTCTTACGCTGACGATATAGAAAAAGCCAGTGAAGTTATCGTCGATAAAATTAATCAACTTGACTTTGTGATCCGTAAAAATGAGACCGCGGTGTACGCAGAAGGCTTTGGTGATAGCAGTATAAACTTACTGGTATGGTTTTGGATTAAATACCCTGGCGAGCCCGATTTTATGACGGTGCGTCACAAAGGGGTTGTGGCAGTAAAGCAAGCACTCGATGCGGCAGATATAAGTATTCCGTTTCCAATTCGTACCCTTGATTTTGGTATTAAAGGCGGTGAAAAGCTCGATGCCATGATAAGCGAAAAAATAAGCCACCACTCGGCTAAAAAGTGAGAGCAAGGACAACAATAGATCAAACTAGATTGAGTAAATTGAGTGGGAAATAATTTCCCACTTGCAGCGCGTTTTTACATTGCCTGCTGCGCTGCACTCTTTTATGTAAGCCATTATTTAAATTTATTTTTATGCAGATATTTATTTTGCACAATAAAAAACGCAGCGTGTTTAAGCAACACGCTGCGCTTACTAAAAATTTAATTCACAAAGGTCAACAGACCTTAAATAATAGCGATATTATTTTTAATGCGTTTAACCCCATCCATATTTTCTAAAAACTTTTGTGCAAGAGCACGTTCAAAACCGTTTTTAGCTTCGCCTTTGAGTTCAACGTCACCGTTATTAACGCGTACGTTTAAATTTTCTAATTCTAAATTTGGATTAGTACGTAACTCATGAGTAATAGATTGTTGTAAATTAGGTTGTGTGGCCACACTACTCACTACTGCTAAATGCGTTGCTGCACTGACGTTAAAAGCAGAGGCTAATAAAAATAAACAACAAAACGAAATAAAACCGACAGTAAATTTAATGCGACTCATAACTATATCCTTAGTGTGTTACTAAAAAGCAACGCCGTTACTCGGCGTTTTAATACTCATATACTGTTAGGGGTTACAAGTTTCATTCCAAATTTAACCAATTGAAATTATTGGTTATTTTGTTAAATGGTTATTCAGCTAAGTAGTTTTTACATATTACTTTGAATTGCTTACTCACTGTTTTAATAAAATTAATATAAGTCATAAAAAAGCCGACAGACGTCGGCTAAATTAAACAAGTTAGAAAACAAAGGTTACTTTTTCTTTTTAACCTTGGCTTTTTTCTTTGCTTTCATTTTTACTGGATCTTTACGCTTTTTAACCGGTGGCTTAGCTTCTTTATGCTTCGGCTCTAATCCTTTAAATACACGGCGTTTTAGCTTCTGCTCTATGTAACGTTCTACTTTGTAAAGAATACCAATGTCGTGCGCTTCAATTAGTGAAATCGCTATGCCTTTTTTACCTGCACGACCCGTACGACCAATACGGTGTACGTAAACATCTGCAGTGCGCGGCATATCAAAGTTAATTACATGGCTTATATCCGCTACATCAATACCACGCGCGGCGACATCAGTAGCTACCAAAATGCGAGTTTTGCCACTGTGGAAATTTTCCATCGCTTTCATGCGTTTATCTTGTGGCATTTCACCACGTAGCCACGCAGCTTTAACGCCGTTATTGGTTAGTTCACCAATAAGGGTTTCAAGACGCTCACGGGTTTTTACAAACACAATCGCTTTACTAACATCAGGGCCATTTAAGGTGTTAACTAATAGCTCAAGTTTATGATGGTAATCGTCGGCTAAATGAACCCATTGGTGTATTTTAGCTTTTTCTTTGCGTGATGATTCGGCTTCAAGTAGAGCAGGGTCGTTTAAAATACGCTCTGCAAATAATTCTACGCTGTCACCTTCAAGAGTAGCTGAGAATAAAAAGCACTGACGGCGATTTTTAGCTTCATCACAAATACGCAGCATTTCTTTACGAAAACCCATGTCGAGCATGCGGTCTGCTTCATCAAGAATGAGCATTTCTACGTTTTCTGCGTGGAAGTTTTCGGTTTCCAAATACTCCATTAAACGCCCAGGTGTGGCGATTAAAATGTCGTTATTATTTTCAAAAATTTCTTTATGTGTACCGTAGTTTATACCACCGGTAACCACCCCAATTTTTAAGTGGGTTTGCTTTGCAAGTAACTCACATTGTTCATGAATTTGATAAGCAAGCTCGCGAGTTGGGGTCATAATTAATACCCGTGCAAAGCCCGGATCACGACGCGGGAAATCCATTAAATATTGAATTGCTGGAATTAAAAATGCCGCCGTTTTACCCGTACCTGTTGGTGCAGACGCTAAAATATCGCGCCCTTGCAACGCCTCAGGAATGGCTTGTTGTTGAATGCTAGTGGGGGTTTCAAAACCCATTTTATTAATAGCATTAAGTAGCTTATCATCAAGATCAAATTCAGAAAATTGCATAGAGTGTCAAAAATAGGGGACAATTGCCGTTAATTATACGCACTTAAACCTACTTGGTGAATGAAAAGGTGAAAAAATGTCTGGTTTTGCATTTAAACAATTTAAGGTTGAGCACGACCAGTGCGCCATGAAGGTCTCTACCGATGGTATTTTACTCGGGGCATGGGCTGATTTAAACGGTGCAAGTTCGTTATTAGATATTGGCACAGGCACGGGGTTACTGGCGTTAATGTGTAAGCAACGAGCGCCACATTTAAAAGTGAGCGCAGTTGAGGTTGATGAAGCCGCCTACCAGCAAGCTTTACAAAACTGCCAGCAAAGCCCTTGGCCAGACATTAATATTTATCACCAGTGCGTTCAGCAGTTTGCGGCTGAGACTAAATTTGATTGCGTTATATCTAATCCACCTTATTTTAATCACAGTTTAAAAAGTGATAATGCAGCGCGAAATGCCGCTCGCCATACCGATGGTTTAAGCTTTGCAGAACTGATTGCTGCGTTTAAACGCTTAACGCATAAGCAAGCACGTTTTAATTTAATTTTGCCTAGTGAAGAGGCGCAGTTATTCATAACCCTGGCGCAGCAGCAAGGGCTGTATTTAAACGCGCATTGCCAAGTACAAGCAACGGCGCATAAATCTTTTACTCGCAGCTTAATGACCTTTAGCTATGAGCAAAGCGAAGTAAGCACAACTCAGTTATGTATAAGAGCCGATGATAATAGCTATACCTCACAGTATCAGGCGTTATGCCGCGAATTTTATTTAAAAATGTAGCGCGTTCTGGGTGTTTAAACAGTTTTGCATCTGGTTGTTTATTGTTACTATGGCTTAATTAATCGCTAATATAGTAACGCAATGAATTTATTGAATAAAAAAAGAGCTAACTCGCTGTTGATGGGATTTTTGGTCGGCAGTATTTTTGCCTCATTTAAGTTATTAGCTAACCCCACACCGGTTGGGCTTTGGAAAACCATTAATGAAGACACCAAAGAAGCAAAGTCGTACGTACGCATTACTGAACAAGATGGCGTACTGACTGGCAAAATTGAAACAATACTCAATAAAAATAAGCAAGATGCACTTTGCAGCGAGTGTGATGGTGATAAAAAGAATCAGCCTATGTTGGGTATGACCATTATTGAAAATGTAACGTATGCCGGAGATGGTCGTTGGGAAGACGGTGAAATACTCGACCCAAATAACGGTAAAACCTACAGCGTGCGTTTAACACCGCAGCAAAATGGCGAAAAACTTGAAGTGCGCGGTTATGTGGGCTTTTTTTACCGTAACCAATACTGGTTAAAAGTAGAATAGTTAAGGATTAAAAAGCGCTGCATGGCAGCGCTGTTTGTATACTAAATAGTTATAGGGTTTCAGCGTACTCTGTCATCACCTGTTCTACCCAGGTGGCAATGCGCTCGTCGCTTAGCTCGTACTGACTATCTTCGTCTAATGCTAAACCAACAAATTGTTTACCGTCTTCGGTAAGGGCTTTAGAGGCTTCAAATTCGTAATTACTGTCGTTAGGCCAAAAGCCAAGTTGAGTAATGGCTTGGGCATTTATTTCATCATGAAGCATACCTAATGCGTCTTGAAACCATTGGCCATACCCTTGCTGATCGCCCATGCCAAATAAGGCAATGGTTTTACCATTTAGGTCAACGTCTTTTATGTCGTCCCACTTTGATTCCCAATCTTCTTGAATTTCGCCAAAGTCCCACGTAGAAATACCAAAAATGATAAAGTCATATTGCTCAGCGTTTTTAAGCGGCTCGTCTTTAATATTATGTAAGCTGACAATGTCGGCGCCTATAATGTCGCGTATTTTTTCTGCCGCCATTTCGGTATAGCAGGTAGTAGAACCAAAAAATAAACCAATCTGCATCGTATTTATCACTGTGTAATTGCCTGTTATGATAGGCTCAAGTTTACCGTAAGGTATTTTTAATTGATACCTTCTCCCGTGGTATTACCAACATGAGATCACAACGTGACAACGCTATCTGACGATTTACCTGAACAAAATACTGAGCTAAGCAGCAATAGCGACTTTTTAGAAACCTTTCTTGATAGCCTCTATTTAGAGCAAGGTGTAAGTGAAAACACACTGAGCGCTTATCGCAGTGACTTAGATAAGTTTTGCCAATTTTTAAAAGGCGAAAACTTAATGACGGTAACCAGCCTCGACGTTGAAAGTTACTTAGCGCACCGTGTTGATTTAGGGCTAAAGCCACGCAGTACTGCGCGCAGCATTAGTGCATTAAAACGTTTTTATCAGTACTTTGTGCGTGAAAAAATAATTAGTGACTCACCTATGGTCAATATTGCTCAGCCTAAAGCGGGGCAGTCGTTACCAAAAACGCTTTCTGAGGCTGAAGTAGAGGCGCTATTAAGTGCCCCCAATACAGAAGAACCAATGGGTCTGCGCGACAAAGCCATGCTAGAGCTCTTGTATGCAACGGGCTTGCGGGTAACTGAGTTGGTGGGGCTGAGAATGGAGCAAATAAATTTGCGCCAAGCTGTGGTGTTTGTAAAAGGTAAAGGAAACAAAGAGCGGCTAGTGCCTTTAGGTGAAGAAGCTATGTATTGGCTCGAGCAGTTTTTAAAGCTCGGGCGCGCGCAAATGATAAAACACGCCACTGATTTTGTATTTCCTTCTAAACGAGGGGTAGGCATGACACGACAAACTTTTTGGCATCGGATTAAACACTATGCTATTTTGGCATCCGTTGAGTCGCCGTTATCACCCCATACCTTGCGACATGCATTTGCAACGCATTTATTAAATCATGGGGCTGACTTGCGTGTGGTGCAGATGATGCTTGGCCACAGCGACCTATCAACTACCCAAATTTATACGCATGTAGCGAATGAGCGATTAAAATCGGTGCATGCTGAGCATCATCCTCGTGCTTAAGCGAATTTTTTTGTCACTAAGCCGGTCATATAGACACGATAAGATAAGTATTTTTAGGATAGAGAACCCGTTATGAAAAAATTAATGTTAGCAGGTGCCATGTTGTGCACTAGTTTGAGCGCTTTTGCTAATAGCGTTGTAGTCACTCCGGATGCTACAGATCCTATCGTGACAAAATTTGCCGCGCTAGGGGTAACTGTTAAACAAATTAACCCAAGCCCAGTTGCAGGCTTAAAAGAATTGATCACTAATAAAGGGGTACTATATGCAAGCCCAGACGGTCAATTTTTAATGCAAGGTACACTAATCGATTTAAACAACCGTAGTAATTTGACCGAGCAAGCACTTAACGGTGTGCGCCAATCAGGGTTAAAAGAATACGAAGATTCAATGATCGTGTATAAAGCGCCAGAAGAAAAACACAGCATTACCGTGTTTACCGATATTAGCTGTGGTTACTGTCGTAAATTACACCGTGAGCTTGATGACCTACTTGAATCGGGCATTACGGTTAAATACCTAGCGTTTCCACGCGGTGGCCTACAAGGGTCAGGTTATGCTGATTTAATGAATGTATGGTGTGCTAAAGATCAGCAAGGAGCACTTACTGAAGCTAAATCGGGTGCAGATACACAAATTGTAAAAGGCTGTAGCGCCCCTGTAGCAGAGCATTACCAATTAGGCCAAAGTTTTGGTATTAGTGGTACACCGGCTATTATTTTAGAAGATGGCACCATGATCCCAGGCTACCAACCAGCAGCCGCATTAAGCGCTGCGCTTGAGGCCAACAAAGCAGGTTAATTAAAAACCTGAGTAACTGTTTAAAAAGGCCTTTATGGCCTTTTTTTGTCTTTTTGTTATGAACATCATAAGTTAAAAACCAGCATGAAAAAAATGATCATCGCGCGAGAACCCGTTGACGACTCTCACCTACCAAGTCATCTACACCCTGTTATTAAGCAAATTTATGCCACGCGTAACGTCTGCCATGCTGATGAATTAAATAATAGTGCGGCCACTTTACTCGACTTTAAATTATTTAAAGATATAGACAAAGCCAGCCAGCTGTTAATTGAAGCCCTACACGCACAAAGCAAAATACTTATTGTGGGCGACTTTGACGCCGATGGCGCAACCAGCACCGCCACCTTAATGCAAGGGCTGGCCATGTTTGGCTTTACCCATTTAGATTACTTAGTGCCAGACCGCTTTAGTCTAGGTTATGGTTTAAGCCCAGCATTGGCTGAGCAAATAGTGACTATTCAGCCTGATTTAGTGATCACCGTAGATAACGGGATTTCGTGTGTTGCAGGCATTGATATTGTTAAAGCTGCAGGCATTAAAGTGCTGGTAACAGATCACCATTTACAAGGTGAGCAACTGCCTAATGCCGATGCTATTGTTAATCCTAATCGCCATGACTGTGATTTTCCCTCTAAGTCGATAGCCGGTGTTGGGGTGGCGTTTTATTTACTTATCGCACTGAGAAGTGCGCTGCGTGAACAAGGCTACTTTAACCAACATCCTATGCCGAATATTGCTGATTTGCTTGATATTGTAGCGCTAGGTACGGTGGCCGATGTGGTGGCACTGGATGCAAATAACCGTACGTTAGTACATCAAGGGCTGGCTCGAATTCGCAGCGGTAAAACCCGCCCAGGTATCACCGCACTGATTGAAGTGGCTAATCGCAATGCAGCTCGTTTGAGTGCCAGCGATTTTGGCTTTTCATTAGCGCCGCGTTTAAATGCAGCAGGGCGTTTAGATGATATGAGCCTAGGTATAGCCTGCTTACTCAGTACCGACATAAATCAAGCTAGGCGCATAGCTGGCGAGCTTGATAGCTTAAACTTTGCTAGACGTGAAATAGAGCAAGGTATGCAAGTAGAGGCGCAAGCTGTGCTTGATAGGCTGGCATTTAAAGAAGACAGTGTGCCTGATGCTATTTGTTTATATCAAGACGATTGGCACCAAGGCGTTATTGGTATTTTAGCGGGGCGCTTAAAAGAAAAATACCATCGCCCAACCGTGATATTTGCCGGTGGCGAAAATGGTGAAATTAAAGGCTCATGTCGCTCTATTGAAGGCTTGCATATGCGCGACCTACTAGAGGGATTAAACACTGCGCAACCCGGTTTAATTAATAAATTTGGCGGCCACGCAATGGCAGCAGGTTTAAGTATTAACGAGCAGCAATTTACT
The DNA here is from genome assembly GCF_004328665.1 of Pseudoalteromonas sp. DL-6. Lineage (NCBI taxonomy): Bacteria > Pseudomonadati > Pseudomonadota > Gammaproteobacteria > Alteromonadales > Pseudoalteromonadaceae > Pseudoalteromonas > Pseudoalteromonas sp. DL-6. The sequence goes on along the minus strand of NZ_CP019770.1, from coordinate 2,726,887 downwards.
GAGTTTAAACGCGCGTTTGATAGTGCGGTTAGCGAGCAACTCAGCGAAGAAAGTAAACGCTGCATTGTGTTTACCGATGGTGAGCTACCTAATGATTGCTTTAGCATGGATTTTGCGCAGCTTTTAAAACAATCGGGGCCGTGGGGGCAGCAGTTTCCTGAGCCGATATTTGAACACACCTTTGAAGTAATCCAGCAGCGTATTGTGGGTGAAAAACACTTAAAGCTGGTATTAAAGCATCAGTCTGCACGCTTAGTGGATGCCATTGCCTTTGGCATTGATGTTAAAGCGTGGCCAGATACCGAGGCGCAGTTTGTTAAAGTAGCGTACCAACTCGATATTAACGAGTTTAGAGGTAAGTTTAGCTTACAACTTATAGTTAGAGAGCTTGAAAAAGTGGCTTAAAAAATATCTTCAAACCATGCATAAAAGGCTAATAAAACGCGCGGTTTTTTGTTAAAATCGGGCGTTTTTATTATTTGATGATTTTTAATTGCGCTCGGTCTCTTTTTTAAGTGCGCAATAACCTAGCCATTTTGGAGTAATGTACATGTTTGAAGTGAATCCTGTGATTAATCAAATCAAGGAAATTCGCGAACGTACTGAACTGCTTCGGGGGTACCTTTGACTACGCTCTTAAACAAGAACGTTTAGAAGAAGTTAACGCCGAACTTGAAGATTCAGCCGTATGGAATGAGCCTGAGCGCGCACAAGCCCTTGGTCGTGAAAAGTCTGCACTAGAAGCCGTGGTTGAAACCATAGACACATTAGTAGCCGGTACTGACGACGTTGAAGGTTTAGTAGAGCTTGCTGTGGAAGCTGAAGATCAAGACACTTTTGATGAAGCGCAGAGCGAACTAGCTGATTTAAACCAGCAGCTTGAAGGGCTTGAGTTTCGTCGTATGTTTTCAGGTACTCACGACTCAAACGATGCTTACCTTGATTTACAGTCAGGCTCTGGCGGTACTGAAGCACAAGACTGGTGTAATATTTTACTGCGTATGTACTTACGCTGGGGTGAAGCAAAAGGCTTTAAAGTGGAGCTAGTTGAAGCGACCGATGGTGATGTTGCTGGTATTAAAGGCGCAACGGTACGTTTTTCTGGCGAATACGCTTATGGCTGGTTACGCACTGAAACAGGCGTACACCGCCTAGTTCGTAAAAGCCCATTTGATTCAAGTGGCCGTCGCCATACCTCGTTTGCTTCTGCGTTTGTTTACCCAGAAGTTGATGACAACATTGAAATTGACATTAATCCGTCTGACTTACGTATAGATGTTTACCGTGCATCAGGCGCGGGTGGTCAGCACGTAAATACCACTGAATCGGCGGTACGTATTACTCACGTACCAACCAACACCGTGGTGCAATGTCAAAACGAGCGTTCACAACATAAAAATAAAGCCCAAGCAATGAAGCAATTAAAAGCGAAATTATTTGAGCTTGAGCTACAACAGCAAAATGCTGAAAAGCAAAGCCAAGAAGACAACAAGTCTGATATTGGCTGGGGAAGTCAAATTCGTTCATACGTACTTGATGACTCGCGTATTAAAGATTTACGTACTGGCGTTGAAAACCGTAACACACAAGCGGTACTCGATGGCGACCTAGATAAATTTATTGAAGCCAGCTTAAAATCTGGTTTATAACCACCAAGCTAAAAAAGAGCTAAAAAATGACTGATCAAATCCAAGACGAAAATAAGTTAATCGCTGAGCGTCGCGGCAAATTAGACGCTATTCGCGAAAATTGCCCAGCCAACGGTCATCCAAACCAATTCCGTCGTGAGCATTACACGGCAGATTTGCAGGCTGAGTTTGGTGATAAGAGTAAAGAAGAGTTAATCGAATTACAGCATGTAGTATCGATTGCGGGTCGTATTCTTGCTAAGCGTGGTCCATTTATGTCTATTCAAGATATGAAAGGCCGTGTACAAGTTTACGCATCAAAAGACGTACAAAAAGATTTAAAAGCAAAATATGGCCAACTCGATATTGGCGATATTATTGGTGTTAAAGGTCCGCTTAATAAATCGGGTAAAGGCGATTTATACGTAGATATGGCTGAGTACGAACTACTGACTAAGTCACTTCGCCCGCTACCAGAAAAATTCCATGGCTTATCAGATCAAGAAACTAAATACCGTCAACGTTATGTTGATTTAATTACTAACGAAGCAACGCGTGAAACATTCCGTATTCGCTCACAAGTGGTTGAAGGTATTCGTCGCTTTTTAGCAGACCGCGACTTTATGGAAGTAGAAACGCCAATGCTACAGGTTATCCCTGGTGGCGCATCGGCACGTCCGTTTGTAACTCATCATAATGCGCTTGATATCGACATGTACTTACGTATCGCGCCTGAGCTTTACTTAAAGCGTTTAGTCGTTGGTGGTTTTGACCGTGTATTCGAAATTAACCGTAACTTCCGTAACGAAGGGTTATCAACGCGTCACAACCCAGAATTCACTATGATTGAGTTCTACCAAGCGTACGCTGACTACATTGATTTAATGAACATCACCGAAGATATGTTACGTACAGTAGCAACTAACGTATTAGGTAGCCCAATTGTGGTTAACACCACTAAAGATGAAAACGGCGACGTTGTTGATTCAGTAGAGTATGACTTTGGTCAACCGTTCACACGTTTAAGCATGGCAGATGCTATCTTAAAATATAACCCTGAGTTTGATGCTGCGGTATTTAACGACCCAGAAAACCACTTTGAAGAATTAAAAGCGTACGCTAAACAAGTACACGTTAAAATTCCTGAAAACTGCGTATGGGGCCCAGGTAAGTTCTTATGTGAAATATTTGAAGAAACGGCTGAGCATATGCTCATCCAACCGACATTTATTACTGGTTACCCGTGGGAAGTATCGCCATTGGCACGTCGTAACGACGAAAACCCATTTGTAACTGACCGTTTTGAGTTTTTTGTTGGCGGACGTGAGCTTGCAAATGGTTTCTCAGAGCTTAACGATGCACAAGATCAAGCTGAGCGCTTTACTCGCCAAGTTGAAGAGAAAGACGCCGGTGATGATGAAGCAATGCATTACGATGAAGATTACATTCGCGCACTTGAGTATGGTTTACCACCAACGGCAGGTGAGGGCATTGGTATTGACCGTTTAGTGATGCTATTTACTGACTCATCAACTATCAAAGATGTTATTTTATTCCCGCACATGCGCCCACAAGCTGACTAAGCTTGAAGGAATAAACTAAAAAATTATTAACGCCGCTAATTAGTGGCGTTTTTTTTGCCCTATTGTTTGTGAGACATTGCTTAAACTTTCCATTAGGGCTTTTAATTAATAAGTACTACACTGATAATGAAGTGTAAGTATAAAGGGGTGTTAACCCTTAATTCAGTTTCATTATCATAAAGTTGGCCGACTGCTTAGTAACATAAAAGCAGTACTATAACTTTTTGGTATGATTGTTTTTTAAACATTATGTTGTATTTATGTGAATTTTTTAGCTAAAATATGACCGGAATTTGTACACGGTCATTCTTAGTCGTAAAAAATAAAAATTTCTAAAGGACTTAGAGAAATAATATGAAAGTTAAACGAGTAGAATCTTTACCCGATGAGAGCACCACAGAGCAAGAGCGACAAGCTTATTACCGCGCGTGTATTGCTGAGTTTCAGAAGTTAGGCTACCAAGAGCAATATCTTGCTGAACTTACTGACGAACTAGTGCCAGTGATGGGCGTAAACTCAAGCACTTCAAATACCTAATCTGATTAATTTTCAAACTAATTACACTTTAAAACCAGACATGTGTGCAATCTATAGCCATATAGTCACTTTTGTCAGAAAAGTGTTTGACATATTTTCTGAAATCTTTATTATACGCCCCACAAGACGGAGAGGTGTCCGAGTGGCCGAAGGAGCTCCCCTGCTAAGGGAGTATAGAGTTTGTAGCTCTATCGAGGGTTCGAATCCCTCCCTCTCCACCATTTCTTAAATGGCGAAATCTTGTAAAATAAAGTATGGGCGCATAGCTCAGCTGGATAGAGTACCTGGCTACGAACCAGGCGGTCGGAGGTTCGAATCCTCCTGCGCCCACCATACTTTACTCTCTTTTAGAGAACGCTCTGCTTAGAGTTAAAACAAGCAAAATGAAAGTGGGCGCATAGCTCAGCTGGATAGAGTACCTGGCTACGAACCAGGCGGTCGGAGGTTCGAATCCTCCTGCGCCCACCACTTTCAACTCTCACTTAGAGTATAAATAAGTAAATATGAAAGTGGGCGCATAGCTCAGCTGGATAGAGTACCTGGCTACGAACCAGGCGGTCGGAGGTTCGAATCCTCCTGCGCCCACCACTTTCTATTACTACAAAAGTTAATAGAAAAGAAACCGACGAAAGTCGGTTTTTTTATGTCTGAAATAAAGTGAATATGGAAAAGTAGTAAGCTACGAACCAGACGGTCGGAGGTTCACTCTTAGAAGATACGTCCTGCGCCCACCACTTTCATACATAAGCCGACATTAAGTCGGTTTTTTTGTGCCTAAAATTTGAGAAAGTCTTCAGCTATCAGTTAAACCCAACTAAATACCGCAGTTAAAATTTTAAGCAGACGTAGAGCTTGCTTACATTGAAAGCGTCGCTTTTTATTTATAATGTTTTAATCATTTCTCTAAAAGCGCAACGCCTCTTAACCTCTTTGTGAATAACGCCCTTAAAAACTTAAATATACAAAGAACTTGCTTATATTAGCAGCACAGCTTCTCATTGCTAAAACCTAAAACCTAAAACCTAAAACCTAAAACCTAAAACCTAAAACCTAAAACCTAAAACCTAAAACCTAAAACCTAAAACCTAAAACCTAAAACCTAAAACCTAAAACCTAAAACCTAAAACCTAAGCTGCTCTTTAAACTCGGCTGTGTTATTTTAAACGTCTTGTTTAAAAGGATCTTGCCGTATGTTTAAAACCGTATTTTTTATATTCTTATTTATTTTAAGCGCACTTTTTACTGTTGCTACACATGCAAATGAGGCTAAACATACAATCGCCGTAGGTGCAGAGCAGTTTGCTTTGTACTTACCGCAATTAAAAAATAAACGTGTAGGGCTGGTGGTCAACCAAACCTCTCTTGTGGGGCAAACGCATTTAGTTGATAGCTTGCTGGCTAAAAACATCAATATTACTAAAATTTTTGCACCTGAGCATGGCTTTCGAGGCGATCATGACGCGGGAGCGCATGTACAAAACGCCGTTGATAGCAAAACCGGTATTCCACTGATTTCTATTTACGGAAAAAACAAAAAACCAAGCGCCAAGGTGCTAAGCGATATTGATATCATTATTTTTGATATTCAAGATGTGGGCGTACGTTTTTATACTTACATTAGCTCTATGCATTACATGATGGAGGCCGCTGCTGAGCAGGGTGTTGAATTTATTGTACTTGATAGACCAAATCCTAATATTAGCCACATTGACGGGCCAATTTTAGAGCCGCAGTTTAAATCGTTTGTGGGTATGCACCCAATCCCTGTATTACACGGTATGACGGTAGGCGAGCTAGCTAAAATGATCAAAGGCGAGGGCTGGATCAATCAAGCGGCTGAGTTACAGCTGAGCGTCATTGCTGTTGATCATTACACCCGCACAACACCATATAGTTTGCCAGTAAAACCAAGCCCTAATTTACCCAACGATCAGTCAATAGCGCTGTATCCCTCGTTGTGCTTTTTTGAGGCAACGCCCATTAGTATTGGTAGAGGTACCGACTTTGCATTTCAGGTTATTGGTTATTCACCGATAGCACTTGGGGACTTTAGCTTTACCCCTCGCTCAATAAAAGGCGCAGCGCTTAATCCTAAATTTAAAAACCAGCTAGTGAAAGGGATTGATTTACGCCATAGTGATACCACTGGCTTAAACTTAAATTATTTAATTAATGCTTACCAGCAACTGACTGAGGCTAAAAAGCTGTTTTTTGAGCGTGCCGACTTTATGGATAAACTCGCAGGAACTGATAAATTAAGACTCGCCATAGAAGCAGGTGAGTCGGCAGCGCAAATTAAACAAAGCTGGCAAGCGGGGCTTGAGCAATTTAAACAGCAAAGAGCGCCTTATTTGCTCTACCAATAAGGAATGTGTGTGTATTTAAATTTTTCCGTGCTAGCAAAGCGTACTTTTTTTAACGCGCTGACTATTGCGCTTTGCTTTATTATTACCGGTTGCAGTGGCGCAAGCAGTGCAATTAAATCTCAGCGCCCGTTTATTCCTAATCAAATACAGAGCCTCGCTAATGCGCAAGTTATTGCCACCTTTCCTGAGCCCAACCCCAGTAGCCGAGAATATGTAAATAATCGTGGCACCTTTAAAGCGTATAAAGGGCGCGGGCAATTATTACTACAAAATGAAAGCGCCTTAAGTGCCGATATTTATATTAATAATAAAAAGTTAGCGCTTGATACCCTGCAAAAAAATACTGAGTATGCCTTTAATTTAGGGCAGTACACTCACAACGGAGTTAACACTTTTAAGGTTGATAACATTCAACCTGCTGACGGCAGTTTAACGCTGCGATTTGCCTTTGCTACTCTAAATAGCTCAGCGGCTAAAACTATTGATTTTAGTGCCGTAGATAAGCTAATAGAAAAAGATGTAAGTGAGGGCTTTCCTGGTGCGGTATTAGCGGTAATTAAAGCAGGTAAGATATTAAAATTAACCGCTTATGGTGATGCCAAGCAATATCAGCAAAATGACTTAATGTTATTACGCCCAGAGCCCATGCAAACAAATACACTCTTTGATTTAGCCTCAAACACCAAAATATTTGCCACTAACTTTGCGCTAATGAAGCTTGTGAGCGAAGGGCGGTTAAATATAAATAATAGGGTGAGTGATTACCTAACAGAATACCAAGGCGATGGACGAGAGCTGCGCCAAGTTAAAGATTTACTCACTCATAAAGCCGGTTATCCGCCAGTGTTCGACTTTCATCGAAAAGACACCCGCTATGGCGAAGCGTTTTTTTCACAAACCAGCGACACCACCAAACTATTACTACTCACCAGCGTGCCATTAGCTAGCGAGCCAAGCGCCCAGCATGTTTACTCTGATATTGATTACATGATTTTAGGAGTTTTAATTGAGCGTATTAGCGGCCAACCGCTCGACGAATACCTAGAGCAGCATATTTACGCGCCTTTAAAGCTTAACAACACTTTATTTAACCCGCTTAAAAAAGGCTTTAATCGTCAGCAGTTTGCCGCCACGGAGCTAAGTGGAAATACCCGCGATGGCCGTATTCATTTTGATAATATTCGCACCAATGTATTGCAAGGGCAGGTACATGATGAGCGTGCTTTTTATTCACTTGATGGTGTAGCAGGCCATGCAGGACTATTTAGTAATGCCCCCGATTTAGCCGTTTTATGCCAAGTGTTACTCAACAAGGGCGGTTACGGCGATAAGCAAATTTTTAATGCCAGTAGTTTGGCGCAGTTTTTAACCCCACAAAGTACCGATGAAACCTACGGCTTAGGCTTTCGTCTTGCAGGAAATAATCAAGCGCGGCGCTGGCACTTTGGCCCGTATGCCAGCCCACAAGCTTATGGACACACAGGTTGGACTGGCACAGTAACTGTGATTGATCCCGCTTACGATTTAGCCATCATCTTACTTACCAATGCACGCCATTCACCAATTAAAGGTAGTGAAAAACGTTATCAGTTTGTAGGTAAGAATTTCGAAACCGCCCAGTATGGTTCTATCGTTTCGTTAATTTATGAGGCGCTGTTAAATCAGCAAACTCAGTGAGTGACTTAATGATGTAAATCTATTAAGTTAACTGTTAACTAACCAAGGCTGTTAAAGCCGCGTTTATTATAAAAATTAAAAAGGTTTAGCTATGTCTTGGTATTCTATTTTGCCACCACTGATTGCCATTATTATTGTGTTTTGGCGCAAAGAAGTCATTATGGCGCTGCTTGTTGCGGTAATTTCATCGGAATTTTTACTCGCATTACAAGGTGAAGGAAATAGCGTATTTACTACGTTTTTAAATAGCATTGAGCGCATAGTTGCTGTGGCCAGTTCTCCCGGTAATACCCGTATTCTCATATTTAGTATTTTAATAGGTGCCTTACTTGCCTATATTCGCGAGTCTGGCGGTGTTGCTGCTACTGTTAATTTGCTGATGAACAAAGGCGTTGCTAAAAGTAAGCGCCAAGTGGGCTTTTTAACTATGTTTACCGGCGTTGCGGTATTTATAGAGTCAAACTTAAGTGTGCTTACCTCGGGTATTTTATCTCGCGGCCTGTTCGACAAATTTAAAATGAGCCGCGCGCGTTTAGCTTATATAATCGATAGCACCAGCGCCCCTGTGTGTATTTTAATTTTATTAAATGGCTGGGGTGCATTTGTACTGGGCTTGTTAGGTAATTACGAATTAGGCGAGTCGGCAGTATCGGTATTGTGGGGCAGCGTAGGCTATAACTTTTACGCCATAATTACCTTGGTTATTGTTTTTTATACCATTGCGTTCGATAAAGTACACGGGCCAATGAAAGTAGCCGAGCAAAAGTTAGAGTTACAAACAACCGAGCTAAAAGAAGAAGTAAAAGGCTCTAAAGCACGCTATATGTTGGTGCCATTACTTACGCTGATTGTGAGCATGGTCGGTTTTATGTTTTACACTGGTAACGGGGTACTTGCCGAGGGTAGTGGCTCAAAATCAGTATTGTATGCCACTGTGTTGGCTATTGTTGTGGCCTATTGTTTAATGATTAGTTCGCGCCAGTTTACCCACCACCAATTAGTCGATACTGGCTTTAAAGGCATGGGTGAATTACTCCCACTGGTAAGTATTGTATTGCTCTCGCTCACCTTGGGTGCAAGCTTAAAAGAGCTAGGTACAGGCGTGTTTGTGGCATCTTTGGTTGGCGATTACTTACCAATATATTTAATAGTACCAGTACTGTTTTTAACTGGCGCGGTTATGTCGTTTACTACAGGCACATCATGGGGCACATTTGCCATACTTATCCCCATTGGCGTACCGCTTATTCAAGCGCTTGGTTTACCGCCATCGCTGGTGGTAGGCGCTATTTTAGGTGGCGGCATATTTGGCGATCACTGCTCCCCTATATCCGACACCAGCGCAGTATCAGCTATTGCCTCAGGTTGTGATTTACTCACCCACGTTAAAACCCAATTACCCTATGCATTAGTAGGCGGTGGCCTAACGTTTGTAGCTTACTTAGTAACGAGCTTAATTGTTTTGTAGGTTGGGTTGAGCGTAGCGAAACCCAACAAAGTGAGTTAATCAAAAGCCTGCTTAGTGCAGGCTTTTTTGTTTAAGATTGATCACCACCGAGAACACCGAGGCGCTACGCGCTTCACAGAGATAAATAATAATAGCTTTTTATTAATAGGTTACGTTTATTGAATGTTGTATGGCACTATGTGAAAAAGAATGATTTAAAGGGAAATTAAATGCACGATATTAAAGACTTCAACTGGAGCAAGTCAACCAACCGTTCACTTGGGGAATATTTTCCTGCTGATAAATTAGATCGCGCTCGTTATGCCACATTCTTATCAAGGCTATTGGCTCAAGAAGGCTTTGACGAAAGTAAACCTGATGACCAAAAGAAAAACTATGTATTAAATCTCAATGCTGAATGGGGAGCGGGGAAAACCTATTTTCTTAAGCGTTGGTCACAAGAGCTAATTGTAAATTATCCCGTTGTATATATTGATGCTTGGCAGCAAGATTACTCAGACGATCCGTTTTTAACTGTAATTTCGGGGATTATTAAGCAGCTACAACTTCAGGCGAAATTTGATATAACTATTCCCAAAAGCGCAGTTTCGATGTTTAAGGCTGTAGCACCTGCTATTGCACAAGGTTTAACTAAAAAAATATCAGGTATAGATATAGATGAACTGCATGCACTGTTATTTTCCGATGATGAAATTGATAACGATCAGAATCAAAATACCAATAAGCTGACTGGTAGCGACTTTTCACCAGCAGTAAAAGCGCTTGCACAAAATTTGATTAAAGATCATGAAGCAAAGAATAAAAGCATCGAAGTAATCAAATCCAAGTTAGCAGACTGGGTAAGTAAGTTTGAAAAGCAGGAAGGTAAGTCGCTACCCATATTTATTTTTATTGATGAATTAGATCGCTGTCGCCCAAGTTATGCGGTCGAAATGCTAGAGACGATTAAACATATTTTTGATGTTAAAGGTATCGTATTTGTTGTGGCTACGGATACCGATCAGCTTCAACATACAATAAAATCAATATACGGTGAAGGGTTTGACGCTAAGGTTTATTTAGGCCGTTTTTTTAATAGTCGTTACAGTTTAAAGCGTCCTGTTTTAAAGGATTTTTTATCAGTACACAGCGATACAACTAAATTTGAATCTGCGTACTTAGAAAGTAAAAATATTGAAATATTTCCCTACACAAAGACACCAGAGATAGCTTTAGCTAATATTTCAGTTGTTCTAGATGCCTTTCAGGTATCAGCAAGAACAGCTATTCAAATTACTGAACGTATTACTGCCATTATTGCAAATTTACCAAATGGTAAAAAAGTAGATGTGCTTGTGCTCGCTATTTTGTTTTGTATCCATGAAAAAGACCACCCACTTTATGAGGAGATAATAAATGGTAGGTTCAAAAGAACAGAACGAGGTGATGAAAATAAGATCATAGATATTAGCCTAGCTGACTTCTTACAAAAGGATATATCAAAAGAGTATTTATTAGCCGAGATAATCTATTTTATTGAGCCACAGTCATACACCTCTCAATTCCATAACGGCCGTTTCGTTCCAAAAGATAATAAGTACTTTGAGGGAAATTACCCTATTTCACTATCTAAATTTATTGAGAATATTTTTTGCAGTATTTTTGTCTCAGAATCAAACCCTTATGATTTTTGGATTTCTTCTAGTGATGATGATTTAACGGAACTGCAATACACAGAAAAGGCGTTAGCAAAGCATAAAATAGAAGCTTCTCCAGAAGTTACTTTATTATGGCTTGACTATATCTATATCAAAGATGAATACAACAAAATTACCAAAGAGCAATATCGTGATTTTATAGAGCTTTCCTCACCATTAGATTATATGGGCGATAGTTAACTACCTTTGTGCAGCGCGAAGCGCCTCTGTGTTCTCGGTGGTAATTTATCTAAATTACCACCAATCTTAACTGAGCTAAACCACCTAAGCCCCGCACATCTTAACCCCAGCCCCAGCATGCTTCAGCGCAATAATCTGCCCTTTGCCGTTATGTGCCATGGCCAGCATATCACCCGTATTTATATTACTTTCAACTGCATGTTTTCCTTTTAAATCACTGAGCAGTGACTGCTTAATTTGTACGAGTACTTCGTCATTGCAGCTGGCTATGTACCAGTCGTTGTCGACCTTTACGAGCGTGCCGTATTCTATGTGGTGTTGTTGATGGCGGCGTAAGTCGTTTGCTAGTTGGGTGTCGAGCGCGCGTTTTTGTTGCGTTATAGTGCTTGCGTAGTTACCTGTTTGATCTATTTCATGCGTTGTTATAAACGAGTAGTCGTGTATGTCTATGGTGTTTAATACGGTTTTAGGGGAAGTATTTATCACGTTGTTACTGTCGAGCACTATAAAAGCCAGTAAGCCCAATGCGCAGGTAAGGCTCGTGAGTTGCAGGGCAAAGCCAAGCTTTTTAGGTTGTTTTTGGATTACGCTATGTTTTAACGCCTGTTGCTGAGCGTGCGAAAGTCTGGTGCGTGCTTTACGCTCGTTATAATGTTGTGTGAGCTTTTCATTAAACTGCTCATCAGGCTTGTTCATTATAATCTCCTAATAATTGTTTTAGGTTTTGTTTGGCGTAGCGTAGCCTTGTTTTTATGGTTTGGGCGTTGCTTTGCGTTATAAGCTCTATGTCGGCAAGGCTAAAGCCTTCTTGTTGTAAGGTGATGGCTTCGCGCTGCACAAAACTAAGTTGCTTGAGCGCAGCATTAAACGCTTCATAACTTATGTGTGTGTCGCCTATGTGTGAGTCACTACTTGTTAATTCACTTTGATTGTTATTTTGCGCAGGTAGTTGGCTGTTTTCGTCAAGCTCGACAAAGTGTTGCTGTTTGCGGTATTCGTCTATTAGGGTGTTGCGTGCGAGTTTAAATAACCAGGCTTTGGGCGTGGTTTGTGCTTGGTAAAGGTGGCGCTTTTCAATAACCTTTAGCCATGTTTGTTGGCTTACGTCGTATGCTAAATGTGTATTAGACTGGGTAACTAGGTAGTGATATAAATCGTTACTGTATAAGGCAATAAGCTGCTCTAAGTGGCGGTTGTCGCCACTTTTTGCATACCGCGCCATGCAGTCTTTGCTTGGCGCTTCAAATAACCATGACTTAATACTCAATAGCATAGGCGCTTATTCCTTTACTGCGAACTGTCTAATTTAAAATCAAGCTGTACGGTTTGACCTGTTTGTAATTGTGCCACACCTTCAATTACTTTTGGACGATATTTCCAGCGTTTAATAGCGCGAAGTGCTTCGCGATCAAATATGCGTTTTGGTTCAGCATTTACTACCGTGGCATCAATCACTTCACCAGTGGGTGAAATATTAAAGCTAAGTTGCACCCAGCCTTCTATACCATCACGTGCTGCGCTAGTTGGGTACTTTGGATTTATGCGCACAATGGGTGAAGCATCTCCCGTAGGGCGGGTCAGTGTTTGCTTCATATCGTTACCAAATCCGTCAATTACTATGGGTGGTGCAGTGCTTATTGCTGTTATTGGCTCATTACTAGGTGTTACACGTGGTGGTGCTTTAGGCGGCACTTTAGGTGTGGGTGGTGGCGGTATTCTTTTAATATGCGTGGTTTGTTTATCTTCTGGTGCTTGAAAAATCTCAACAGTAATATCATCACCCAATTTTATAGGTGCTCTTTGTTCGCCACTAATTAAGTATTGCATAAAGGCAAATGCAATAAAGGTCATCACAGCACCGCCAATAATAGCTGTTGATGTTTTGAACATGGGGTTTTTAGGAAATTCAAGTGTGTGCATAAGCCGCTCCAAATTAACTTATTATGTTGTTTCAGAGCTATAACGGCTGGCAAATAGAAAAGGGGTGAAATAGTTTTAAAATTTAATTAAAAATACAGGGGTAGTATTTAACCTATATAAAAGGTCTCTTGATTTTTTTATTTTGGGTTGGCTAAAAAGAATGTAGTTAATTTAAGGTTTGCCTGTTATTTTCTATTTTATCTACTCTAGGTAGATGAAATTTAGAGCTTTAAGTTGCTTCCCTGCTGTTGTTAGATTTTGCTTCTCAGTAGTGGCGGTGGCAACATTCAGGCATGCTCATTAAAAAGGATTTTATAAATGAAAAAAGCAATATTCGTTTTTTTATTATTTGTTAGTGCGTGTTCATATTTCGAAAGTGAAACAGAGCAAGCTAATCGTTTATCCAAAACACACCAAGTAGACATTCAAGCTGGTGAACCCCGTTTATTTTTCCCTGAACAATTTGCAGTTAGTGATGGAGAGCCTCCAATTCTTGAAATGGAAATGACTACGCTTGCAGATGCTTCTGAGTCACTCGATGGTATTGAGGCCGCATTAACGACCTATCCTCCAGGGTTTGTTGCTGAAGCAATTGACGCTATTTACCTTTCTGGACCTATGCTTATAGAGGGGGCTGCTGCTGGAGGAACCTATTCAAGTAATTCCATAATTCTAGTTAATCTCTCAGGATGGAATGGCATGAATTTTAATTTCGAAAATTCGTTGAAGGGGGTTCATCATGAATTAAGCTCGTTAGTTTATATACGTTCACCTTTCGTTATATTTGCATGGCAAGCTTTGCTGCCAAAAGACTGGAAACCCGCAGCATCTAATTTTGACGCGCTTACAAAGTATAAATCTGCACCCGATTATAACGCAGGCTTTTTGTCTGATTATGGTAAAACCTCTGTCGGAAACGACTTTAATATTTATGCTGAATTTGCCTTTGCTGAACCTGAAAAACTGCGGGAACTTGCCGCTACCTATCTAATAATAGCTAAAAAGTTGAGTTTGTTTATTACCGCGTATACGCAGTTTTCGGCTAAATATCAGCAAGACTTTGAAGATTATTTTGCGAGAACAGGTTTGAGTGATGTTGCTGTACAGCCTGAGAATTTTGAAATGACTATCCATTTAGATTTAAGCGATATTAAGCCACAGATAAGCCAGTAATGTATTAAGTAGTAAAAATAACAAAAAAGAGGGGAGGCTCCCCTTTTTTGTTATGCATTACTAATGCTTTGAATAGAAACTTAATTTTTCACGTCATCTTCGTGAAGATCTTTAAACAGCTCCCCTTGGGGATGCTCAAAAAATTCATCATCATCTTCATTTACTACCAACATTTGATCTTGCGCGGTGGTTTCTTCAATGCGCGGATCCATCGTAGCGGCCAGTGGCGAGTTTGTAACATCGGATGTACCGACCACATAATCACTGGGTTCAGGCTGTTCAACTTTTTGTTTTGAGTTAATAAAGGTCAGCAGTAAATACATGGCCACGGTTAATAGTGAAATAGACGCATACAATGCTGGGTGACCAAAGTAGCTCATAAGCTGTGCGTTAACTGTTGAGCCTATTGCAGCACCAGCGCCAAAAGCGACTAATAATGCAGATGATACGCCTACGCGTTCTTCGTCTTCAACCCGCGAATTGGCCAGTGCCGAACAAAGCGGATATAAAGTAAAGGCAAACAAACCAAATATAAAAGTGAGTATGTAGGCAATAGGCTGTGAGGTAGGTAATAAAAACAATGCCAAACTTACAATTCCGATAGCTGCTGCATTAGTACGAATTAACACACTGCGGCGAATACGGTCGGAGAGCATCCCCATAGGCCATTGTGCTAACAAGCCAGCAAAAATAGTCACCGACATAAAAATAGCAATTTCAGCGGCGCCAAAGCCAGATAGCTTAGCAAAAATAGGCGATAGACCATAAAAACTACCATTAATAATGCCCGCGAAATGCACCGCAGTAAGCGACTGAGGCACTTTTTTAGCGTAATCAAATAGGCTCATTTTTATCGGTTTTAACGGTTTTGGGTGAATTCTACGAGTGATAGAAATTGGAATAATGCCGATAGCCAACGCCATGCACACTAAAAATAGCGGCGCATACCCTAGCTCAGGAAATTGTGCGAGCGCTAGTTGCCCTAAAATCATGCCTAGGTAGGAGGTGATCATATAAAAAGAGAAGACTCGCCCGCGAGATTCAGGCGCTGATTGTTCGTTTAGCCAGCTTTCTAGCACCATGTAATTACACATCATACCTAAGCCAACAAACAGCCTTAAAGCAAGCCATATGTATAGGTTATCGCTCACCCCGTGGGCGGCCACGCAGGCTGTCACAGCAGCGGTACTGGCGGCAAAGGTTCTAATGTGACCTACCGATTTTATTAGGTGGTAACCAAGTTTAGAGCCCAGCAACAAGCCAAGGTAATAACACGAGGTCATTAAGCCTATCCAAAATGTGGACGTGCCTTGCTTACCTAAATACAGGGCTAAATAGGTTGTAAGTAAGCCGGTACCAATAATTAAAAATAAATTGGCAAAATACAGTGATGGAAATGATTTCATTAAAATGCAAATTATTGAGCTAAGACAATTAGATACTAGAGCAAGCATGAAGGTTTTCCAAGCTGTAAAAAATGTGTTCTGTAATAATGAACACTCAGCGTAAGAATATAGAGCGTTCGATAAATTATTTATTAATAAAAATAGCATTTGATAAGATAGCGACCTAAAAAAATCGGGTGGTTGTGTGCTGCGCTAGAATAGCGGCTGCATTGCAGGTATTATGCTTCAAGGCACTTTAAAACATTATTTACTCCACACAGGAGGAAAGTGATGCAGCAGTAATATTTTTTGGAATTAACAATGACCAGTCATAATCAAGCCACAAAGCAGCGTAAAAAAAATAATCCGCTTATCGAAATAGTATTTAATATCATCATTCCTTCAGTCATTTTAATGAAGTTCTCTGGCCCTGAATATTTAGGTAGTGTGGTTGGCTTAATTGTGGCGCTCATATTTCCTATTAGTTATGGTATTTATGATTTTATAAAAGCGGGCTCATTAAACTTTATTTCACTTTTGGGCTTTTTAAGTACTTTACTTACCGGTGGTATAGCGCTGTTTGAGCTTAACGTTGAGTGGTTAGCAATTAAAGAAGCGGCTATACCGGCAATTATTGGTTTTACAGTGCTAATGTCGGGCTTTTTTGGTAAGCCCTTGCTAGCCAAACTTTTATTAAACTCACTTTTATTCAAGTTAGACACTATTTACGATGCCCTTGCTGAGCGCGGCAATACGCAAAGCTTTAAACAAAAAATTACTAACGCTAATTACTTATTAGCGCTGACCTTTGTGTTTTCATCAACTATGAATTACCTCTTAGCTAAATGGATTGTTACTAGCCCCGCAGGTAGTGTGGAATTTAACGAACAACTTGGCGAAATGACCCTATTAAGTTATTCCGTTATTGCCATTCCTTCTATGCTGATGCTTATTGGTATTTTTATATATGTAATTAAAGTGCTGACCAAGCTAACCGGTATGAAGTTTGAAGAAATGGTTAATGCCGAGTAGATAAAACGCATAAAGAAAACCGTTGTTTAACAACGGTTTTTTTTGCTATCAATATTTACTTGTAGTGAGAGTAAAGTTGGTAATTAGTTCTGTGGTACGGAATAAGTTTATAGTTTGGTTGTAAAAAAGTGACTAAGTCGGTGAGTTCAGATACGGTCATGGTATCGTTAAATACCGTCATTTTTGAACTGCCATCTTCATTTCTGGCGTCGGGTCTATAAGGCCTAGAAAACCGATGGGAGGGATTAATCACTGACGTTACCAGCTCAGCATAAGTAATTATTTTGGTTTTATTACCTCCTAGCTTAATAGAAATATCGTCATGTTTTGTTACGCTGCTATCTTCAACGCCTGCAAGGGTGTGACATGCCAAGCACTTATATTTTAAAAACACGGCTTTACCTTGTTCTGCATTACCTTCGGGTAAGCTAAATCCTTTTGGTGAATCAACGCCTTTATCACAACCTGCCAGTGCCATTAAGCATGCAATTAAGAGTGTATATTTCATAATAACTCCATTTTTTAATTGGTTTTTTGCAGTGCTTAATTGTTCTCATCAATAATACTTTATTTGATAAGCCATAAAATAAGCGGCTGCACGAGTATTTTGATACTGCATGGTATGGCATTTTCATTTTTGCTTGCGATATCTTTTTAAGGCTTAACAAGTTAATAAAGAAAACATTCTTTGCACTGAGTCTCAGATATTTTTCAGTTAATGAAATGAGTCATCACCATATTTTATCTACAATTTGAGTGTAGTAGATGATAACTAATAATTCTAACTAAGCTGAGCTTTGGTTAGGCGATTTAAATAAAGCGGCTTCAGTAATATGTTGACTCACACTGTTTTTTTGTAGGGCGATATACAAGTCTGAGTGAACATAAATCCCCTCTTTACCAGATGTAATTCCTGCCGTTTTAAACCAAGCGAGCAATTGACGTTTTCTGCCAGCAAGCTCTAAACGAATATGGCGCTTTTTAAAAATTACATCTAAGTCGGCAAGCATGCTCATTACACTTAAATCAAGGTGAGTAAAACAAGGTACAGCGTCGATAATAACGCATTCTATATCGTCTTTCTGGCGGGCGTATTGCTCTAATAAGCGACGTTTAAAGTAACCCACGTTAAAGTAAGTTAAAGGCGAATTGAATCGATAAATAAAAACGCCTTGTATCGCTTTGGCTTTATCTGTTTCGTCGAGGCTTCTTACTACCCCTTTGGCATCAATACCTAAAATAGTGTCAGATGGACGCATAACGCTGCGGATAAATTGAAATAAACCCAATAATACAGCAAGCGTTATGCCAGGGATTACACCAATAAACAACACCGCAAATAACGTAGTTAATGCTAAGTAGAATGCTTGCTTATCTTTAAATTTTAATTGCCATAACGCCTTTAAATCGATGAGATGAATTGAAGCAATAATAAGCACAATTCCCAGTGCTGCACTGGGAATATACTCAAGGGGAGCCGTTAAAAATAACGCAATAATGGCAATAATAACAGCCGCTATAATCGATACTAATTGAGTTTTACCGCCGGCATTGTCGTTAACAGCCGTACGAGAGTCAGCACCACTAACTGCGAAACCTTGCGACAATGCTGAGGCTAAATTGGCAATACCTAAGGCTCTAAATTCTTTATCTGGATTAATGTCATAGCCATTTTTTGCAGCAAAGCTTCGTGCGGTCAACATCATACTTACAAAGCTGACTATGGCTAAGTTAAGTGCAGGAACTACGAGCTCACGGATCACCCCAATATCAAACATTGGAGGGTTAAATATAGGTAAGCCACCCGTTACAACGCCAATGGTTTTTATCTCAAACTGTTCTAAGTTGAATAACCAAACTAAGATTGCAGCCAATGTGATTGCCAGCATAGAGGCAGGCCAACTTGGTTTAATACGTTTGAAAGCGAAATAGGCACTCAGCGTTAATAAAGCCATTAGCAAGGTGGGAATATGAGTTTGCGATAAATAGGTTGGCACACCTCCTAAGCGCTCCAGTAAGTAGCGTTCGTCAAAGGTAAAACCAAATATTTTTGAAAACTGGCTAACAATAATGGTAATAGCTACGCCATTGAGCAGTCCCATTAAAATAGGTTTTGATAAAAAGTCAGCAAGTACACCTAGTTTAAAGCGGCTGGCAATAAAGCACCAGATACCTGTCATTGCGGTCATGGTGATCACTAATTGCCAATGTTTAAAGCTATCGCCTGCGGCAAGTGGAGTCACTACTGCGGCAATCACCGCACAGGTTGCGGCATCAGGGCCAATAATAAGCTGTTTAGAGGTACCAAATAGTGCATAAAGCATCATAGGTAAGATACAAGAATAGAGACCAACGGCGGCATTTACGCCGGTAAGCTGCGCATAAGCAATAGCTACAGGCAATGCCACGGCTGCAACTGATAAGGCTGCTCGCATATCGTCGGCAAGCCATTGGCGCTGATAATTAAACAACGTTTGTAAACCAGGCATAAAATTATATAAACGCGACAACACTGAAAAATCCCTTTAATAATAAGGAGTAGATAGTAAGTTCTGTATAAAAATAAGTATAGTAACTAAACGCGCTATAGTGGATTAAATGTGATGGTTTTAGCTTAATGATGAGATGGACATAGTGAAAAAATAAAAAGCCCAGCATATTTGCTGGGCTCAATGTATATCAATTTAAAATTAGCTGTTCAATTGACCCGTAGATGACTCTATATGGGCACGAACAAACCACTGATATTGCTCAAGCTCGGCAAGTTGCGCAATGATCATATCTTCAGATACCGGATCAAGCTCAGCAAGTGATTCTATAGCTTTACGGTGATCACCGTTAACGCCGTTATATACTTTGTCTAATGCAGCTAAGTGCTCGGTTACTAAACCTTTGCCTATAGCGTAGTCTTCCCATGTACGACGATCGACAATTGATTTTGGTGTACCAACAGGGACGCCGCCTAAAGTGGCAATACGTTCTGCTATGGTGTCGGTCATTTCACGTACGGTTTCAACTTGAGGGTCTAGCATTTCATGTACGCCAATAAAGTTTGGACCTACTACATTCCAATGAATATGTTTTAAAGTTAGCTGTAAATCAATTAGCGCTACCATGCGATCTTCTAGAACAGATATTGCTTTATTTGCTGATTCGTTTTCTACACCGGGAGCGGTAAATTCAGCGACTTTGTTTGCATTATTACTGTTACTCATTATGCCTCCTACTATTTCAAAATAGTGCTCGCTTAACTCAAGTGAGTGTTTTAATTGCGATAACGAACACGTCTTGTATTAATAGAAGCAATGCTCATGCCGATAGTATTGTTTTTTTAAGTTGCTGAAATTATTGTTTTAATTTTTAATTGGCGGTATTTTTCAAAGCAACAAACTTAAGTGCATATGAAAAATATGCACTTTTTTGTAAATTCTGCAAAAAAGCACGTTTAAAACGGGGGGCACGTTAAGGACTCTTTTTGCCTACGCTATTTAGGCAAAAGAAAACTGGGTTCAGTGTTTAATCGTTATAGCGTTTTTTGATATTGATGCGCTTTTAATACGTCAAACTCAATAATGTCGAGCGCTTTTTGGTTTGTAGCTTCAAGTACCACTGGAGGAGCAACGTTTGCAGCAATGGCATGATACCAACGCACTGCGCACAAGCACCATTTGTCGCCAGCTTTTAAGCCAGCAAAATCATACAAAGGATTAGGGCTAATTAAATCGTTACCTTGCGCTTTAGAAAACTGCAAAAATTCGTCGGTCATAATGGCGCATACACTGTGATTGCCAAAGTCTGAATCTGGCACATAGCAAAACCCTTCACGGGTATAGCCACCATTACCACAACACAGTTGTAAGCGAGTTCCCAGTACATTTAATTGATTAGCCATGCAGCACAGTTACCTTGTAATAATCATCGAAAGCAGAGGTGTTTACCATAACAGGCCGTTAGTGACTTATCTATCTATGCTATTAATTTTATACATCTTTAAGCGAGTAAAAAACTGCACTTAGTAAAGCCAAAATGCAGTTTTTACTAAGCAAGGGCGCTTACGAAAGTAGTGCTGCCGCTAAACGCACAAAATCAGAAGACGTTAAAATACCCACTAGCTGACCCTGCTGGCTAACAACGGGCATACAACCGTGGCGATTATCTACAAAAAACTTAACCACATCTGATAGCGGCTGCTCTGGGGTGACACTAATAAAATCACTCACCATAATATCTTCTACTTTTGTGAGTTTCTCTTTTCGTTGTAATGCATTTGCACCAAACGTTGCCATGATCCCCATAACTTTAGCGACCATGATTTTTTGTGTCAGCATACCGACAAATGCGCCGTCTTCGTCGATAACAGGAATATGACGAATATTTTTTTCTTTCATTAAATTATGTGCGTCATGCAGGGTGCTTTTTACGTTCACTGAAAATGGGTTAGCTGTCATTAAGTCGGTAACATTTTGACTCATGTTTATTCCTTTATGTTATCTGTAGTGTATCAGCTTATATTAGCGCTATTTTTAAGCTTTGCACCTTATTCAGATCAAGGTTTTTGCGGATTTAATAAACAGGAGGAGAGAGGAGTCACTTAACTAAATGCCCAAAAGCATTTAATTAAGTGAATGATAGAAAGAGATTAAAATTTTTTCGACAAGTGTTACTCGTAACCGCGTGGTTTTTTAGTTTTAATTACCGCAATGTAACCGTGCCAGCTAGCATAACTAAGTAGCGGCATAATAATAATGAATCCAGCTGCACCTGCAGCAAAGCCCAGCGCTACCAATACAAATATACAAATTGACCACACCACCATGGCAGCAAAGTTTTCTTTAACCGCGTGGATTGAAGAAACCACGGCAGTCATAATATCAACGCGTCTTTCCATCATAATTTGCGGGGTAAACGCTGAGATTGAAAACACACTGACCAATAAAATTCCGCCTATAATACTGCCTATAGTTAAAAACGCCGAAAGTTCTTCAAAGGTAGGATTTGCGTGGTTTGGGTATAACGCATGCACAATTGCAGCTAGGCGCATCCAAATAATCATAATTACCATAAGTAATACCGCAAACCCCCATTCACCTACAGGGTTACGAAACATTGATTTTAATGAATGGCTTAACGTAGGTTTGTGGCCTTTTTCAAGCTCCCAGGCTACATCGTATAGGCCAACGGCGAATACCGGACCGATTAAAGCAAAAGCAACGGTTGCAGGTAAAATAGCTAAGTGGCTGTCGGTAAGTACAACAGAGTAAACAATCGCTATCGGAATAAGCGTGAAGATTAAACCGTAAATTAAACTCAACATGGGCGCGCGCGCCATATCTTTAAACGCTAACGAAAGCCAATGAAAAGCGGCAAATGTATTTACTTTGTTGCACTCTAAACAGCGTGCGAATTTAGTGTCTTTTTCTATCGTGTTTGTAGTTGGCATAAAGATGCTCCTTTTTTAGTCACCTTTTAGTTTTAGAACATAGATGTTTTATTTACAACTCGTAAACAACTTATACGCAAGATTTAATCGCATTGTTCATTTGTTAGTCATTTTTATAGGGGGAACGGTTTTACTTCCGTGTATAAGTAAACACTTAAAAAGTGGGTTCGTATTTCTTTTCTACAATGGTAATCTAACCGCTGTACCTAATGTTAAGAGACCGTAATGAAGGAAAATAAACAACAATTTCAAGGAGCTTTACTGGGCAGTAAACGGTTTTTACCTCTGTTTGTGACGCAGTTTTTCTCTGCTTTAAATGACAATGTTTATAAGCAATCAATCTTGCTTATTTTAATTTTTCAAGCTGCTACGGTAGCCGATGGTGCCTTTTATTCTAATCTGGCGGCAGGATTATTTATTTTGCCGTTCTTTTTATTTTCGGGCATGGCTGGGCAAATTGCAGAAAAGTTGGAAAAATCAAAACTGATCAGCATCGTAAAGTTTTGCGAAATTCCTATTATGCTGGTGGGCGTAGTATCGATTTTAACCGAGCAGGTTTGGTTAATGTTAGGTACTGTATTTTTAATGGGTTTACAAAGCACTTTTTTTGGACCGCTTAAGTACTCTATTTTACCGCAACATGTGGCCCCAAATGAGCTAACCAAAGCGAATGGGCTGGTGGAGTCGGGCACTTTTGTCGCTATTTTATTGGGCACCGTATTTGGCACCTATTATATAACCCAAGCAGCGGGCCCTATTTATATCAGTATCGCAATAGTGAGCCTAGCGGTTATTGGCTTTTTGAGCAGTCGATTTATTCCTAAAAGTGCTGCCAATGATGCTAATTTAAAAGTATCGATTAACCCTATTACTTCAACCAAAAGTGTTTTTAATGCGCTTAAGGCACAAACCGAGTCGGTGGGTAAGTCAGTATTAGGGATCAGCTGGTTTTGGCTTATTGGTGCGGTGATACTAACGGCGCTCCCTAATTACGTAAAACATGTAATGGGAGGCGATGAGTTGGTGGTGACGGCTGCTTTAGTGGTGTTTTCGTTGAGTATTGCATTGGGGTCTTTATTGTGTGAAAAGCTATCACGCTCACGTATTGAGCTAGGTATTGTGCCTTTTGGTGCACTGTTAATTACTTTATTTTTATATTTATTAAGTCAAGAACCTGGTATTGAATTTTATCGCCAAGTTAGTGAGTTGCAGCTTACTCTTGAACAAGTGATTAATACCGGCGATATGCTCTGGCATTTTGTTTGGATGGCAGGTATTGGTATTGCCTCGGGGTTTTATACCGTGCCTTTGTATGCACTCATTCAGCAGCGTACTCACCCCGATAGCCGTTCTCGGGTAATTGCAGCTAATAATGTATTAAACGCACTGTTTATGGTCGGCAGCGCCGTTTTAAGTATTGTTACTTTAACGCTATTACACTGGAATATTTCACAATTACTGTTGTTATTAGCAGGGCTTAATTTACTGATATCGGTTTATATATACAGCAAAGTTCCTGAGTTCTTTTTACGCTTTATTATTTATATTTTAGCGATTTGCATGTATCGGGTGCGCACTAAAGGCGAGCCTAACATTCCCGATGAAGGGGCTGCGGTAGTGGTAAGTAACCATGTTAGCTTTGTTGATTGGATGTTTATTTTAGCGGCGTCGCCTAGGCCAATTCGGTTTGTTGTATTTGCACCTATTTACTATTCACCGGCACTTAATTGGTTATTTAAAATGGCCAAAGCCATTCCAATCGATAGTGAAAAGGTAAACCCTAAGGCGTTTAATAAAGCCTTTGATGACATCGCTAAAACACTGGAAAGTGGTGAGTTAGTAGGTATTTTTCCTGAAGGAAAGCTCAGCGGTGATGGCGAGGTTGATGTATTTCGCCGTGGCATTGAAAAAATAATTCAGCGCACGCCTGTGCCTGTTATCCCTGTTCATTTAGATGGATTATGGGGCAGTATGTTTAGCCGAAAAACCAAGTGGCGACTACCTAGACCCAAATGGTCGTTAGTAAGCGTCGCGATTGGTGAGTCGGTTGCACCTGAAAATGTGAGTGCCGATGACTTGCGTGATCGAGTGCTTGCTTTAAAGTAGCTTTACAATAAAAAAGCGCTGCAATTAATTGCAGCGCTGTGGTTGTGTTACTTAATGGTTATTAACGGTCTAAATTCATTACTTTAGTCCATGCTTTAACAAAGTCTTCTACAAACTTTTGTTTTGATGTATCAAAGGCATACACCTCAGCAACTGCACGTAGTTCTGAGTTTGAACCAAAAATCAGATCAACCGAAGTAGCGGTGTACTTTTGCTCACCTGATTGACGATCAAAGCCTTGATAAATGCCAGCATCTGACGATTTTTTCCATACCGTCGACATATCTAATAAGTTAACGAAGAAATCGTTATTTAGAGTACCTGGCTTATCGGTAAATACGCCGTAGTCAGTGCCTTTATAGTTTGCATCAAGTGAACGTAAACCACCGACTAATACAGTCATTTCAGGAACTGTTAGGTCAAGCTGATCCGCTTTATCAATCAGCATTTCTGTTGGCGATTTATAGCTTTTCTCTGCATCAAAGTAGTTTCTAAAACCATCGGCTGGCAGCTCTAATAAGCTAAATGCATTAACGTCAGTTTGCGCTTGCGTAGCATCGCCACGGCCAGCATTAAACGGCACGTCTACTGAGTAGCCTGCATCTTTGGCTGCTTTTTCAATCGCTGCATTACCACCAAGTACAACTAAATCAGCAAGCGATACATGGCTTTTGCTAAATAAGCTGTCGTTAAAGTCAGCTTGAATCGCTTTTAATACTTTAAGTACTTTTGCGGTTTCTGCTGGATTATTTACTGCCCAATCCTTTTGTGGTGCTAGCGCAATACGTGCGCCGTTGGCACCGCCGCGCATATCTGAATCACGGTAACTGGCAGCCGATGCCCATGCCACACGTACTAACTCAGGTACACTTAGGTTTGAGTCTAAAATAGCGGCTTTAAGCTCTTTTACTGCACCAGCATCAATGTTTGATTGAGTTTCTGCTGAAATAGGGTCTTGCCAAATTAAGTCGTCTTTTGGTACTTCTTTACCTAAAAAGTTACGTGGTGGTCCCATATCTCGGTGAGTTAATTTGTACCATGCTTTAGCAAAGGCAAGTTGATACTCTTTAGGGTCATTTAAAAAGCGTTCTGCAATTTTGCGATATTCAGGATCAAATTTTAACGCTAAATCGGCCGTAGTCATTACCGGTGGGTTAAATTTACCTTTAACGTGCGCATCAGGTACGGCGTTATGTAATGATTCATCTGTTGGGATCCACTGAATAGCGCCTGCAGGGCTGCGAGTTTGTTTCCACTCAAAGTTAAGTAGGTTGCTTAAGTACAGTGATGACCAGCGGGTAGGTGCTTGTGTCCATGCGCCTTCTAAACCACTAGATACGGTATCTTCAGAGTGGCCTTTACCACATTTGTTTTTCCAGCCTAAACCTTGCTCTTCAATACCTGCTGCAGCAGGCTCTGCACCTACACAGTCTTTAGGTTTGTGCGCACCATGCATTTTACCAAAGGTGTGACCACCGGCGATAAGTGCGAGTGTTTCTTCATCGTTCATCGCCATGCGAGAAAACGCAACGCGAATGTTCTTAGCTGACCCAATAGGATCAGGAACCCCTTTAGGCCCTTCTGGGTTTACATAAATTAAGCCCATGTGTGTTGCACCCAATGGGCGTTCTAATTTGCCGTCAGCATCTTCACGGTCGCTGGCAAGCATTTCTACTTCAGGACCCCAGTAAACCATGTCTGGTTCCCAATCGTCAGTACGACCACCAGCAAAACCATAGGTTTCAAATCCCATATTTTCTAGGGCAACGTTACCCGCTAATACGATTAAGTCTGACCATGAAAGGGCTTCACCGTATTTTTGTTTGATTGGCCAAAGTAAACGGCGCGCTTTATCCAAGCTTACGTTATCTGGCCAACTATTAAGTGGTTCAAAACGTTGTTGTCCACCGCCAGCGCCACCACGGCCATCAAGCGTACGGTAGGTACCAGCACTGTGCCAGGTCATACGAATAAAAAATGGGCCATAATTACCAAAGTCTGCTGGCCACCAATCTTGAGATTGAGTTAGTAGAGCGTCGATATCACTTTTTACAGTGTCTAAATCTAGACTGTTAAATGCCTCTGCATAATTAAAGTCGGCACCGTAAGGGTTTGAACGTAGATCATGATCGCGAAGAGGAGATAGGTTAAGTTGATCTGGCCACCAAAATTGGTTGGTTCTGGTTGCGCCCATTTTTGCCTCACCCATGCCTACAGCACCTTGTGGCTTAGACATTTGTGGTTTTTCTTGGCTAAAAGCAGAGCCAGACATAAGTGCCATACTTATAAATCCAACAAGCGCTTTTTTTGTAAATGATCGGTTTTTCATTGTCAGCTTCCTTAAAGTTAACGAATTTCGTTATATACAAAGCGTATTAAAAAATAGGGCCTACTCATTAAAAAAACAGTAGGCTAATACTTCATTCAAGTTGTTGTTAAACAAGCCTGAATGGCTAAGCAGTGAGGATAGTATAGTAAAGAGGGTAAAAACCGTGTGCGAAATAAAACGATTAGTGCAATCTATAAAAATGATTTATTAAATTTAATCGATTAAATAAATGAATTGTAAATACGCAAAGAAGGCTTTGCAGAGCTATAGGCATAAAAAAGCCCAGCGTAGGCTGGGCTATTAAATAAACTTAGTGCTATTGAGTTTTCATTAACTTACTGGTGATCACACCAGAGGTCATAGCAC